>JAJFFL010000292.1 GCA_021776705.1 Alphaproteobacteria bacterium | reverse complement strand
GTCGGCCGGCCGCCGCCGGGCCGTCTCGCCCGCGTCCGTCGCGGCGGCGTTCGTGCTGCTCGTCGGCTGCGCGGTCGATCCTTCGGAAGCGCCTCGGCTCGAAGCGCGAGAAGATTATCTGATCGGCGAAGCGCCGGACGTCCGCGGCGACCAGCTGCGACCGGGCGCGGCCTACACGGTCGAGGCGGAGCGCACGGATCGCTTCGGCCGCCGTTGGGTGTCGACGGCGGTGTTTGAGGCCGACGAGCTCGGCCGCATCGCGTTGAACCGGCGACCGCCGACCCAAGGGTCGTACGCGGGTGCGGACCCGTTCGGCCTGTTGTGGTCGATGCGGATGCCGGATCCGCCGGGCGACGAGTGGCGGGCGCCGCCGCCGAAGGACGTTGAGACGGTAGCATTTTCGTTGACCGAAGACGGTCAGGTGCTCGCGAGCGTCACGACCCGGCAATGGATTGTTCCGCCAAGCGCTCGCAGCGAAGCGGCCGGCGGCGATGTCGTCGCCGATGTATTTCTGCCGGCCAACCTCGACGCTCCGGCGCCGGCGATCTTGCTGCTCGGCGGCTCGGGCGGCGGCAACGGCTGGGCGAGCCGGACCGGCGCGCAGTTCGCGGAACGCGGCTACGTTGCGATGGCGTTGTCGTATTTTCGTTCCGACGGTCTTCCCGAGCATCTCGCCCAGATCCCGCTCGAATACGTCGACGGCGCGCTGGATCAATTCATCGCCCGGCCGGACGTCGACGCGAAGCGGCTCGGCGTCATGGGGTATTCCAAGGGCGCGGAACTGGCGCTGCTGCTGGCGTCGCGTCGGCCGGACGTGGCGGCGGTCGTTGCGGTGGCGCCGGGCTCGGCGGTGTTTCAGGGCTTCAAGCCTCCGAAATATCCCGTCGTCTCGTCGTGGACGCTTGCGGGAAAAGACGTGCCATTCGTGCCCAACGCCTACGACGACAAATTCTTCGAGACCTATGACGGCATGTACCTCTGGTACCGCACCCTCGATCAACACGACGCCATGACCGCAGCGGCGATTCCGGTTGAAAACATACAAGGCGACATTCTCTTGCTCAGCGGAGTCGAGGATCGCATTTGGCCGTCGACGTTGATGGCGGAGCAGATCATCGGGCGCTTGCACGTGGCGGAATTCGCCCACGCCGCCACGCACTTGGCCTACCCCAACGCCGGCCACGGGATCGCCGAACCTCCCGGGACGCCGACGACGACCGTCGCCGAGCAGCTGGGCGGCACGGCGGCGGGGAACGCGGCGGCGCGCCGGGACGGTTGGGCGGCGATCACAGACTTCTTCGACGCGCGCTTCAAGGGCTCCTGACGGGCCGCGCTTGCCCGAACCGCCGCGCCGGTCTAAGCGCCGCCGTCATGACGGCGTTTGCTTTCGACATCGAGGCGACCGACGGCGCGGCCCGCGCCGGCGTCTTTCGCACCCCGCGCGGCGACGTGCGCACGCCGGCGTTCATGCCGGTGGGCACCGCCGGCACGGTCAAGGCGCTGTACATGGATCAGGTCCGCGCCGCCGGGTCCGACATCATTCTCGGCAACACCTACCACTTGATGCTGCGGCCGGGCGCGGAGCGCGTGAAGCGGCTCGGCGGCCTGCACGCGTTCGCACGCTGGGACGGGCCGATCTTGACCGACTCCGGCGGGTTTCAGGTTTGGTCCTTGGCCGGTCTGCGCAAGCTCTCGGAAGACGGGGTCGATTTTCGCTCCCACATCGACGGCTCGTCGCACTTTCTCAGTCCGGAACGCGCGGTCGACATTCAGGCCGATCTGCTCGGCGCCGACATCACCATGCAGCTTGACGAGTGCACGGCGTTTCCGTCGACCCGGGACGCCGCCGCCGCCTCCATGGACCTGTCGGCGCGGTGGGCGAAGCGGTGCCGGGACGCGTTCGGGGCGCGCGACGCCCAGGCGATCTTTGGCATCGTTCAGGGATCGACGTTTCCGGACCTGCGCCGCGCGTCGGCCGAGCGTCTGGTCGACATCGGTTTCGACGGCTACGCGGTCGGCGGCCTCGCGGTCGGCGAGGGGTTCGACGCCATGCTCGACACCCTCGACGCCACGACGCCGCATTTGCCGACCCAGCGGCCGCGCTACCTGATGGGCGTCGGCAAGCCCGCCGACATCGTCGAGGCGGTGGCGCGCGGGATCGACATGTTCGATTGCGTCCTGCCGACGCGGTCCGGGCGCCACGGCCAAGCGTGGACCGACTCAGGTCCGATAAATTTGAAAAACGCGCGCTTCGCCGAGGACAAGGAGCCTCTCGACGCGTCCAGCGATTGCCCGGCGAGCCGCGACTACGCCAAGGCCTACCTTCACCATCTGGTGCGGTCCGGCGAACACCTAGGGGCGATGCTGTTGAGCTGGCACAACGTCGCCTATTTCCAGGCGCTGATGGCCCGCACACGCGCGGCGATACGAGACGGCCGCTTCGCCGACGTGCGGGCCGGCGTGCGGCGGGCGACGTCGCCGGCGGACTAGCGCTGGGCCGGCGGCAAGTCGCGCTTCACGCCTTCGCCCCAGCGTGCCGGTTCCGCGGTTTCGACATCGCGGATTTCGATCACCGGATCGTCGCCGGGCCCGTGCAGCACCGTGGGCGCGGCGGGCGGCGCGCAGCCTTGCGCCGCGCCAAGCCCTTTCAGATAGGCGCGCCGGGCGTGTCCCTTCGTGAAAGCGCGCGCCACGCGGCGTTGATGCGCCGCCGCGCCGGTCGCTTCCCTCACAACGCCGCGCAGCGGAATGACATCGGTCGTGACGCCACGGATCGAGTCGATCAAGAAGTCGCCGGCCGCTTCGCCGGCGCGTTCGCCGCGAGCGCGCCGTTCTTCCTCCTCGTCGTAGTCGACGCCGAGCGCGGCGTTGAGATCCTGAATTTGGAACCAGATCTGTTCGCAGGTCAGCATCGGCTGGGCTTCGTACACGTAGCCGACGCGGCGCAAAGGTGCGGGGACTTCGTCGCGCTTGAGATTGAGGTCTTCCAACGGAGCCGTGGCGGCGTCGCCGAAGCCTTCGCGCGTGGTGTCCGCGGCGGTGCGTGCAGCGTTCGAGGTCGTGCGCGCCGCGCCGCCGAGGCGGCCGGACGTCTCCGAGTCCGGGGATTCGACCGGAGCCGGCTCGCGGCGACCGGCGCACGCCGTTGCGGCGATCGCCATCAAGGCCGCGAGGCTCAAACGAACCAGCGAGTTCGGCATTCCTTGATCTCCACGTTTTACATGCTGCTTCTTGCCACAAAGCCGTGACGCGCGGGAGTTGCAGGTCCAGTTGACCGGTTGGGAGACGCAACCTAGCTTGCGCCGCCTTGGGAGCCTGTAGCTCAGTTGGTAGAGCAACTGACTTTTAATCAGTAGGTCCACGGTTCGATCCCGTGCGGGCTCACCACGCCGCCTTCGTCCGCGTCCGCGGGTCGGCGCGCGACCGAGTTGTGAAACCTTACACGGACAAAGTGATTCTCCCGACGGGAGTGGACGCTTGCTCCGGCCGCGCCAATTGACCATCGTGAAGGCCGGAGCCGCACGCCCGGCTTTGGGGACCGTCGACCGGCGAATTTTCGGCGACGAACACTTGCTCGACTGGGGAGAGCCACATGCCGCCACCTTCAACGCCGACCGCAACCGGATTCGACTACACCGTCGATGTCTTCAACTTCGTGGGCGCCATCGGGGACGCGTTCATTTCGCCGATCGAAATGATCACTCAGGCGGCGCTCGACGTCTGGGGGCAGTATTTCAACGGCGCCGACGGCGCCGAAATCAACGTCGGGGTCGGCATTTTCACGTTTGGAAATCCGAACGCCATCGCCAGCGCCGGACCGGCCGCATTTTTCACGATCCCGGGAACGGTTCAGAACGGCGTCGAACTGTTTGAAGCCAACACCATCATCGAATTGCGCGACGGCATCGACGCCAACGGCGGCGACTTCGACCTGATCGTCAACATCAACATCGACTTCCTGTTGACCAATCCGTTCTTCGATCCGACTCCCGGCGCGGTGGTGCCGCCCGGCGCCCTCGATTACTTGTCGATTCTGGTCCACGAACTCGGCCACGGTTTCGGCATGACCGGTCTGGAAGATCGCACCACGCCCGGATATCAGCTGTTTGATCGCGGTTTCTTCGACCCGGCGCCGGAAGGTTCCGGGTTCGACCAGTGGGTCGTCAACATCGGCGGAAAGCCGTTCTTCACCGGCCCGACCGCCATGGCCGTCTACGGCGGCCCGGTGCCGCTGGAATTCGCCGCGGGAACCGGATCGGACTTCTATCACTTCAACGTGCTTGGCGACTTGAACGACACCGGCACGTTCCATCTTCGTCCGGCGCTGATGAATCCGTTCGCGATCAACGGCGATCGTGTCGACATCGGCGCGCTCGAACTCGCCGTCATGCGCGACATGGGAATCAATGTCGTTATTCCTGAGAATTTGACGCTCACCAATTCGATCGACTTTTTCGCCATGCCGACCATGGACGTCGCGCGCGACGGATCGATGTCGGGCGACATGGCCTCGATCACCATCGAACTTTCGGAGATCGTCGCGTCGTCGGTCACGCCTGTGTCCGTCGGCTACACTCTGATCGGCGACAACGGCAACGAGGTCACGGGACGGTTGATCTTCACGCCGGGAGCGGATTCGGCGGAACTCATGTTCGACGCGTCCGAACTCGTCGACGCCAACGGTCACGGCGATCTCAACGGCCGGATCGGGGTGCACTTGTTCTACGCCATTCAGGCGTCGCTCGACAACGCGCCCCAGTCTTCTCTCAACGAAGCCTTCTACTTCACCAGCATCAGCGGCCCGAAAGGCAGCGTCCGTACGCACACGGTGTCCGAAAACGCGTTTGAAGCGCGCTTCGGCGGCGAGTCGCTGTTTGACGGCGGCGAATTGACCGCCGGCATGGACGCGTTGGCGGCGTTGACGGGCGGCGGCACCAGCCTCGGCGCGTTCGACGGCTTCATTGAAGCGGAAATGGGCGACTTCGCTCTGTTCGGCGACTTCGTCGGCTTGGACGTCGACGGCGACTACGGCCACGCATCTCTGGCCGGCGGCTTCGCAATCCACGACATCGAAAACTGGGTGATCGCTTAGGATTCACCGAACTTAACGACAACGGCCCCGGAGCAATCCGGGGCCGTTTTTGTTGGTGAATCCGAAATCGTCGACGTCTGGTCGCCTTGCCGCCCCAATCGGCGACATGATGGGGCCCATCGCGATTCTCCGGAGGGGTTCATGCGCGCTTTGATCGCCGTCATCACATCGTCGTTCCTATTGATCGCCGCGCCGGCCTTGGCCCAAGACGGCTACGAACGGCTGACCGAGGCGGTGGCCGCGGAGAACGCCGGCGACTTCGCGGCGGCGGAGACGGCGCTGCTGGCGTTCCTCGACAGCGACGCCGGGCTGGCTCAATCGGCGGCGCAAAAAGCCGCGACGCTCGCGCGGGCCGCCGAAATGGCCCGGCGGGCGGGCGCGCCGGATCGCGCGGCCGCGCACCTGAGCGCCGCCATAATCGCTCACGTCGAAGCGTACGGCGAAGGCGACTCGGGTCTCCTCGACCTTTGGGAGGCCAAGACCGCCGCCCTGGTCGAAGTCGGCGACGCCGACGGCGCCGCGGCGGCGGCGGAGACGGCGGCGGATTTGGCGAAAGAGATTTACGGCGCCAAGCATCAGGCGGTGCGGCCGATACTCAATCGTCTGGCCGACCTGGTCGACGAAGTCGGCGCCGAGTCCCTGGCCCGCACCCTGCGCTCCAAGGCGGCCGCCGCGACCGGCGCGACCCGGTCGTTCGGCGCGGCCAGTTCGAGCGGCGACGAATTCACCCTCGTCGAAGTTTTCTACGCGACCTCGCGGCAAGCCAAGGTCATCGCCGGCGGTCGCGAGTCGGAGACCGAATACACAAGCATACCGGGGCCGATGTCCTACGGCCGGGTGCTCGTCTCGGTGCCGCCCAATCACGACATGGGCGAGATCGAGAATCCGCGCTGGTGGCGGTTGGAGTTTCGCCCGGATCCGAAAAAGCATGTCGTGCTGACGGATGTGACGCGCTACGAGCATGACCGCTTCTTTCAGCGCGTCCACGACCGCGTCGCGGACTCGGAGATGCGGGAAGTCCTGGTGTTCATTCATGGCTACAACGCCACGTTCGAAGCCTCGGCGAAACGCGCCGCGGTCCTGTCCTACGACCTCCGCGTGGACGGCGCGCCGATCCTGTATTCCTGGCCGTCGATGGGCGACACGCTGAGCTACGTCGCCGACATTTCCAAGTGCGACGACGCGGAGTGGACCATGCTGGCGCGCTTCCTCGACGACGTCGCCGAGAAGACCGACGCCGATCGCATCCAGGTAATCGCGCATTCTCTGGGCAACTGCATGCTCGTCGGCGCGCTCGACAAGCTCGCGACCGGACAAGTCGGCGAAGGCGCTCCGCCGGTTTTCGATGAAGTGGTGTTCGCCGCGCCGGACGTCAGCCGCCGAAACTTCACGCAGGAGCGGGCCGACCGGTTGAAAACCGTCACCAAGCGGATGTCGGTTTACGCCTCGACGACGGACGTGGCGCTCCGGGCGTCGCGGGCCGTGCGCCGCGGCGAGCCGCGCCTCGGGGAAGCCGAACCGCCCTACATCATCGATGGCGTGGACTTCGTCGACGCCAGCGACGCGCCGTCGGACGCGCTCGGCCACATGCATTTCGCCGAGGGCGCCGTCGATGACTTGCGGGCGCTGCTGTGGGCGCACGCGCCCGCGAACAAGCGCTGCCTGCTCAAGGCGACCGGCGAAACGTTCAAGTTCATACCGAACGGCTGCGACCGCTCGGCGATGCGCCAGGCGGCCAGCATGATCCGCACCTTCGGCATCGACAGCACCATCCAGGCGCTGTCCGGGGCCGGTCCGGAATCGATCGGCGGGGCGACCCGGGACGCGGTCTTGTCGGCGGCGAAGGCGCTCGGCGGGGTCGAGTAGGCGGCGCGGCGGCGCGGCGGCCGCAGCTAGCGTATCGCGGCCCCGCCCCAAGCCACGAAAGGCCCGTTGCGATAGCCTTGGGCTTCCTTGCCGTAGGCGAACGCCTCGCCCTCCGGCGTCAGGACGTGGCCGCCGGCGGCCGCGAGCACGGCGTGCCCGGCGGCGACGTCCCATTCCATCGTCGGCCCGAAGCGCGGATAAACGTCGGCGCGTCCTTCCGCGACAAAGCAGAATTTCAACGACGATCCGGCGTTGACGGTCTCGGAGATCCGGTGCGCGGCGAGGAAAGCCTTGGTCGCGTCGCACAACAGGGCGAGGGCTGAACCGGGTCAGCTATCGCTGAATACAGGGAATTTACAGGGAATTTCTTCAGCCGATGCTGGCAAGTGATTGAATCTTGGCGCATGGGCCATAAAAACGCGGCGCTTCGGCGCACCAAGGTGTTGTAAATCAACCCGAAATTGGAGCTATTTGAATTTTCCCTGTTACTTTGTTGAACAGGGAATTCATGGCTCCGCAACAGCGATCGCCTGTCCCTGATTTGTTGAGATCAGGGAATCGTTTGACCGCAATTTTCTTTGGAAATCAGAAACCGGCTTTCGTGGTTTTGCACCCCGCCGACAGGGCCGAGAAGTCGGCGGGGCACAACGCGCCGCCGTTTGAAATCGGGTGCTGAATTTACGCTGCTGAATGCGTTTGCGTCAGCGCGATATGCCGCTCCGCGCGCGAAGCAGCCGACCTTAGCCTCAGCCCGCGCCAGTCCATTCTAGCGCCGCTGGAATTTTCCACCGGAGCCCGAATGTCTTTCAGCTCTAATCATCGGGCACTCCTTTTTCTTGAGGTTCCAGACTTGGGCGGCAACCGAACGCCGGCTGAACCGGAATCGTCGGCTGGAACGAAGCGGACGCCGCAAGCTTCGAGGGTCTGACGGAGTTTTGCGATCGTGCGGGTCTGGGCGCCGCCGCCTTTTTCGATCCGCATGATCGTTGAGGCCGCGACGCCGCTTTCGGCCGCCAACTCGCGAACTCCCCAACCCAACGACACACGACCTAAGCGGACCAACATCCCGTCCATGCCTGTATCCTCGCATCGCCGCATCACTTGAACATTTGGCTAAGGCTCCGGTTCCGGCTCCGACTCCGGTTCCGGCTCCGACTCTGGCTCCGAATCTGGCTTCGGCTCTGGCTCTGGCCTCGGACTGGGTCAGAGTTCCCAGTTTTGATCTCAATTCGGTTGAAAACGAGTACATGGCGTTGATCTTCGCGTCAAAACGAGCACACTGTTATCGCTTTAAGGAGTCCGGTTATCAAAACAATACGAAAAGGATAAGCCGAACATGGATGCTCAGCTAAGCTCCGAAGTGAGAACATATCAAGAACTAAAGTGCCAATTGATCGAGAAATTCGGCGAGACAGATGAAGAGACGCTCGCCGACACGCTTGAAGGCGTCAGTGATCTGCCAGACCTCTTGCAGAGGCTGTTGCGGACCGCGCTGAGCGATGAAGCCGCTGCAATCGGGCTTCGAGGAATGATCTCGGGAATGCGCGAGCGGCTGGAGCGGATCGAGCAGCGCGCTCGGAAAAAGCGTGACGTGGCCGCCTTGGCCATGGAGGAGGCGGACATCAAACGCATTGATGCGCCGGACTTCACGGTCGGACTTAGGCCCGGATCCGCGCGCGCTAAGATCGTCGATGAAACAGCGGTGCCAAGTGAATTTTGGCGACCGCAGCCGGCGAGGCTCGACAAGGCCGGGCTCATGGCCGTGCTCAAGACAGGCCGAAAAGTCACTGGCGCCTTGCTGACCGACGGCGCGCCGACGGTCTCCATTCGGACGACATGACGAGGACGCAAATGACCAACGCTAGACAAGGCTTTAACCCGCAACAAACCAGCGAACTTTCGTCGAAGCTTGCTCAACGTCACGTCCGTCACCGAACGGTGGATGGCAAGACACTTTCATATATTGAAGGTTGGCACGCGATCGCCGAGGCCAATCGCATATTCGGGTTCGATTGCTGGGACCGCGTAACGGTTTCAACAACGCGAATGTGGTGTGACGAGCACCTCGGCCGGTTTGCGTACACCTACGCCGCGCGTGTTCGCATATCGGTTCGTGCAGGCGATGTTTGCGTCAAGCGCGAAGGCACCGGTGTCGGCCATGCCAGCGCCATCAATCCAGGTGAGGCGATAGACGTCGCGGTGAAGGCCGCGGAGACCGATGCGACGAAGCGCGCGCTGTCGACGTTCGGCAACCCGTTCGGCCTAGCGCTTTATGACCGAACCCAATCAGGTGTTCGAAAGTCGCCAGGGCCTAAGCCAAAGCAACCTGACGGCCGCAGATCGAGGACCGACGGGGCGGAAGGGAAGCGCCCTTGCGATCCGGTTTTCAATTCGTCCAAACAAAACGGCGGTCATCCGGGTGCTGACGGAACCGGGAAATCAATTGCAGCGACGCAATCGGCAAACGCTGCGAGCGCGGATCCAAATTCTGAGGCGCAAGAGGCGCAGGCGGTCCCTCGTTGCGCCGACCAAGCATCACCTGCGGCAGACCCGTCTCCGAACACGTTGGATGCCTTTGTGGAACAGGCCCGTTTGGAAGAGCCCGACCGCCGGCCGACATTTCAGGTCGCCGACGACGGGCAAGAATACGACGATGGGCCCGCCTTCTGCAGCGCGATCCGCAGGCGTCTAGAAGACGCGCCTGGCGTGACAGAATTGATTGATAGATGGCGCGCCAATCAAAGCGAGATTGACCGTCTAAGGCAAAACCATCCTGACCTTCGCACGCGATCAGGCCGTCACTATTCCGATCTTCTAAAAGCGATTTATGGCTCGCGCTTGCACAACCTCCGCCACCTCGAGGCTGAACAAAAGTCTGAGAAACGAAGCTCAAGCGGTGGTTCAATTTCGGGTAAAAACGCTCGTTCAAAGAACAAGCGATCGACCCCGACGAAAGGAGCGACACTCAAGGACCGCACACGCAAAAAATTTGACGGCGCGGATGTCACGAAAAAACCGTCAGCGACAAACAGTGCTGAAGACCAAGTGCACAAGCAAAGCCAACCTGTCGCTATCGACAAGTCGAGTCTGGCGATTGGTACGCCGAAGCGGCGCCGCGATAAGGCGCATCTCGCCTTCGTTGCGCATCAGCCGTGCATGATTTGTGGGCGCCTTCCGGTGGACGCGCACCACGTTCGGTTTGCGCAACCACGCGGTCTGGCGCTCAAGCCCGGTGATGATTTCACGGTTCCTTTGTGTCGGACACATCACGCCGCTTTGCACAAGGCAGGCGATGAAAACTACTGGTGGACCGTGCAGGGAAAGAACCCCTTAAAAGAAGCAGAACGGTTATGGGCTCTCTCGCGTGATGCTTCTTCGGGTCGCGCGGGGCGACCAAACGCTGCCAAAGCGGTCACCTCATCGGTAAGGACGCCGTTTCAAATTTCGGATCGTGCGAATACAAAAACCTTACAGCAGCCCGCCTCAACAGGCGCAGGTTCAGCCGCCGCGGAGCCGCCGGCCGGCAAGCAGAATCGTCGAACCGACGAAAAACTGGTTGGTGCTCGCCCGACAATCTCAACACCTCCTTCGCCATCAAGACCAAAAGAAGCAAAGCAAGGAGCGGCGAAATCTAAGGCGAAAAAGCCTGCCACGGCCGGTCAACCGGCTCGGAGGCCTCTATCCGGGTCGCCCTCAAAATCACGACGCCGCACGTCGAAAGCCGAGGAAGGTCCGACCGGGGGCGAGCGGTGACATGACCTCGTCGCGGCAGCGCGAGGCCAATCGCGCAAACGCCTTGAAAAGCACCGGACCACGGACATTGAAAGGAAAGGCGCGTTCATCGCGCAACGCGATGCAGCATGGCCTGTCATCGCGCACGATCGTTTTGGAGGGAGAGTGCGAATCCGACTTTGAATTGCTCCAACAGTCGGTGATGGATGAAGTCGCGCCTCGATCAAGATTGGAACAAGAGCTTGCCATGCAGCTTGCGGGCCTGCTTTGGCGTTTGCGCCGCATGGAACGGTTGGAGACGGAAGTTTTGGCGGCGTGCGCTGAGCTCAATCGCCTCGATGATGACAGGACGCCAGCGGCTTGTTTGGCCATGGCGCAGGATCGAAAAGTCAGCGGTCTCGATGGCGCCGACTTGGACGTCGAATACGATCAGGGCGAATTTGAAGGTTGCGGACTACCCAAAGTCGCTCCGGAGCCGGGCAACAGCTCTCCAATCAAGCTGCCAATTTTAGGACGCGCATTCATTCGCGATGCAGGCGATGCTGCTGCCGTCGAGCGGCTTTCGCGGCATGAAACCCGACTGCGCAGAAATCTTGCGCGTGTGATTCAGGATCTTTGCCGGGCAAGGCTTGGGTTATGTTTGCCTGGGGCGCATCGTCCAGGCAGCTAGGCTCTCTCGGCGTTCCCAAATTAAGTGTAGGCGTTGTGGGTGGAGGCGGCGCTGTTGGAGCTGTAGTCGTTGTCTATCAATTCCTTGGCGATAACCCCAATCCTGCGCGACGTCTGCCGGTATTGAACTTGATCGTTTGGTTTCGTACGTACGCGACACAAATCCAGCGGCGCTCTAGTGTGCGGATACCTTCGGCAAACAAGGATCTTACGTGAACGTTTCAACTTCTGTTTCCACGGGCCCGAATCCGATTGTCGAAGTGTCTGTCGCCGGCGGCCGGACGGTTCGCTTCGGGTCTCGGGAGCGCCTCGCGTTCATCGCTGGGCCGTGCCAGATGGAAAGCCGCGATCACGCGCTGGAGACCGCGCACGCGCTCAAGGAAATCTCCGAACGCCTCGGCGTCGGGTTGGTTTATAAGACCTCGTTCGACAAGGCGAACCGCACCAGCGTGACCTCAAAGCGCGGGATGGGGCTGGAGGCGTCCCTCGCGGTGTTCGCCGAGATCCGCGAAGCGACGGGTCTGCCGGTGTTGACGGACATTCACACCGCCGATCAGTGCGCGATCGTCGCCGAGGTCGTCGACATCTTGCAGATCCCCGCCTTTTTGTGCCGTCAAACCGATCTGCTGGTCGCCGCCGCGGCGACCGGCCGGACGATCAACGTCAAGAAGGGACAATTCCTGGCGCCGTGGGACATGAAGAACGTGGTCGGCAAGATCACGGGCGCGGGCAATCCCAACGTGTTGACGACCGAGCGCGGCGTGAGCTTCGGCTACAATACGTTGGTCTCGGACATGCGCGCGTTGCCGATCCTGACCGAGATTGGCGCGCCGGTCGTGTTCGACGCTACGCATTCGGTGCAGCAGCCGGGCGGCCAGGGCACGACGTCGGGCGGCCAACGCGAATTCGTCCCGGTGTTGGCGCGGGCGGCCGTAGCGGTCGGCGTATCGGCGGTGTTTATGGAGACGCACCCGGACCCGGATAACGCACCATCGGACGGCCCCAACATGGTGCCGTTAGACGAGTTCGAGGACCTCGCCCGCGACCTGCTCGCGTTCGACGCCTTGGCGAAGGGCTTGTAGCTTGAGCCGCAACTTCAAGATGGAGTGGGCGGGCTAGGTGCGCGGGTCGGATGCGCGACGGATCTAAAGTGACGGCGCGCCCAAAAATATTTCAAACTCTTTGTTTCGATCCCGGCCCCTTGAGGCGCCTGTCTAACCAAACTTAGAAATCGAGGAACGCAATGGCCAAGACACCTTTTATCCGCGCTGGCATGGATGAACGCCCGGTCTTTGCGGAAAATTTCACTCTAGCCGTACGCAAAGACGGCGTTTTGCGGATCGCGTTTCATGCCAACGCATCGTTTTACGAGCCAGGTGATGAATCCGCGACCGGGCCGGTTGCGAACATCTGCGTGTCACGTGTGGTCTTGCCCCTAAGCGTCGCTGAACAACTCAGCCAAGGCCTCAAGGAATTTTGCGAAAAAGCTCGCACTTTGGATGCGGAAATTTCTTCGAAACCCAATTGAACGAATTTTGGTCCATGCGATGAGAGCTGCGGAAAGCGGTGGTCGCGATCACGCGACAGAGAAATGAATTCGATGGTTTCTGAATTTCAAGTCGAGGCGCACAGGCGGTTTTCGAGCTTGGGCGATCAAAGGCTCCGAGCGTTCCTTTTGGTGGAAAGCACAACAATGAGATTTGCAAATTTCTACAAGGTCAAGCCTTCGTCCTTCTGGGTGAAAACGGCTCGATGACGCTCGTGGCGTCACGTCCAGAATGCCAGCCCTTTCACTTGCCGAACATCGGCGTTGGTTTAGCAGGTCAGAACGAATTTTGTGGCCGCACCGCCACGACCGGCGGCGCAATTGTTGCTTTTTGAAGACCGCTTTGCACGCATGGCGGACGGTTTCTGACCTGATCTCGAAAAATGGCTTCGTTCTGCAAAAAAATAGAAGCTCGCCGAAACACAACGGAGTCTTTCCTAGATCGCCGCCGAATTCCCCCAAGCCACAAAAGGCCCGTTGCGGTAGCCTTGGGCTTGCTTGCCGTAGGTGAACGCTTCGCCGTCCGGCGTCAGGACGTGGCCCCCGGCGGCGGCGAGCACGGCGTGTCCGGCGGCGACGTCCCATTCCATCGTCGGCCCGAAGCGCGGATAGACGTCCGCGCGTCCCTCCGCGACAAAGCAAAATTTCAGCGACGACCCGGCGTTGACGGTTTCGGAGATTCGGTGCGCGGCGAGAAAAGCCTTAGTCGCGTCGCACAAATGCGAGCGGCTGGCGACGGCGGCGAGACCGCCGTCGGGGTAGGCGCGCGTCGCGATCGGTTTCAAGTCGGCGTGGCGCACCGTGTCGCCGGCGTGAACCGTGCCGGCGCGGGCGCCGGTTCCGCCAAGATAGATGCGCTCGAGCGCCGGGGCGAAGACGCAGCCAGCTGCCGGAATGCCATTCTCGATCAGCGCGATGTTGACGGTGAATTCGCCGTTGCGGCGGATGAACTCCTTGGTGCCGTCGACCGGATCGACCAGAAAATAACAGTCCCCGCAGGCCGGCGGCCCGTGTTCAGCGCAAGCTTCTTCGGCGACGATTGGCACGCCGGGAAACTGCTGGCGAAGCTCCGCCTCGATGATGGCTTCGGCGCGCCGGTCCGCTTCGGTAACCGGCGACTGGTCGGACTTGGCCGCGACGGCGATGTCGCCTTCGTAGATCGACATGACGTCGACGGCGGCCAGGGACGCGATTTCCGCCAAGGCCAAAGCGAGGCTGTCGCGTTCGTCGGCGGAGGCGCCGCGGAAGCTTTCGAGAGGCGTCATCAATGGGTCCTGGAAGGATAATGATGCACCGCAATAGCGCCTGCCGAGGCATTGCTCAACGCCCCTGGTCGTCGCAGGCGGTTTCAGCCGGTTCCGACTCCGGCCGCGGCGACGGTGGAAGTCGCCGTCGGAAGCGGCTAGGCCGTGCGCCGCAACACGATTAGCGTCGGCCGCAATGCAAATGAACGCCTTCAACTGGGTCCAAGACAAGGCCCGCGCCCTGCGTGAACGCGCCGGCCCGTGGATCGGAGAAGCGCCGCGCCGTTCGGACGGCTGGGTGCGCATGCCGCTGTGGCGGCAGGGCTTTCCGTTCCTGGTCCTGACCGCGCCCAAGGCCGGGTCGAGCGTCGTCGCCAAGTGGTTTTTCTGGCAGCTGGACCTGCTTGAGGAGGCGTTGCGGTTCGACGGCCGCGTGCACCGTTACGAGGCGCTCGTGCATCTTAAGCAGCCCGGCTACGCCCGCGCGGTGACGCGAGCGGCGGCGGCCGGAACGCCGGCGATCCGGTTTTTGCGCGACCCTGCGGCGCGCGCTTACAGCGCCTATCTCGAACTGTGCCGCGACTTTCTCGACAAGGAGCCGGACCATTGGGCCGCGCGCGCGCGGCGGCAAGCCTTGCAACGGTTGCACGGTAAGGGGGTCAACTTCGATCATTCGTATTCGTTCGTCGACCACGTCACGTGGCTGTCGTGTGAAAACGTGCAAACGCTCAACAAGCATCTGCGTCCGCAGCTGCAGCGTGTCGACGATGCGCTCGGGACTGAAATCGTGACCGTTGATGATCTGTCCGAGCGGCTTGACGGGCTTGCCGTCCGTTTCGCGCTCAAGCCGCTCATCGAGGCGCCCGCCGAGCTGCTCGCGTCGCGCCACCATCACGACAAGGTCGCCATGCCGGTCGACGAAGCGCTGCGAAAACTCGGCCGGCACCTGCCGCGCAAACGCCGCAACGCCCAACTGCCGAAAGTGAACGCGCGGCTGCTTGCGGACACCGAACTTGGGGCGACGTTGGCCCGAATCTACGCCCGCGACTTCGTCGCCTACGAGGGCGCCCGCCCCCGGACGATGAGCTAGGCGCGCAGGCGCCGCACAAGATCTTTGATCCGGGTCAGCTCCGAGCGCGCGACGGCGGCGATGGAGGAGATCCGTTGCAGGCCGCCGGAGCGCAAGGCGTCGCGCGCCGCCGCTTGGGCGTCGCCGGACCGCCACGTCGCGACGATGTCCTCGAACAGCGCGCTTTCTTCCGCCAGCGCCGTGTTGCGGAGAGCGGCGTGTTCGCTTTCCAGGGATCGGGCGGCGTCTTCGTCCTGCTGTGGCGCGGCATTGACCCGGCCGAGCCCGCCGCGCCAGTCGAGCACGTCGCGGAACACGCCCTCGGCTTCATCGGCGCACTCGCTGAGGAAGATTAGGGTCGGCCGGCCGCCGGCGCGCAACGCGGCGAGATGGTCGGCGTAGAAGCGGTTTCGCTTGGCGACGAGATCGGTGAACGCGTGTTCGCCGTCGCGAATTCCCGCGGCAAAGTCGTCCCCGGGGTTCTGGGCGCGGCGCAAGTGCAAAAATTCCGAAATCAGACGCGACAGAGGATCGCGCAGCCAGATCATGGCCGGGGCGTCCGGGCACAATTCCAAGAACGGTTTCACCTTATGTCCGTGGATGAGCCGGACGCCGCTCTCCGCCACCGCCCGGCGCGCCGCGCCGGGGTCGCCGGCCTTCAGTTCCCGCACCGCGCGGGCAAGGGCGGGATCGTCCAAATCGCTGACCGCGTAGCTCAAGCCCATCCGCTCGCCCAGGTTGCGCTGGGCGAAGGTGCGAAAGGCCGTGCCGGCGGTTTTTTGCACATGAACCGAGATCAGCATGGCGAGAGATGACGGCGAAACGCCTTTGGGCGCAAGGCCGCGCCGCCGCGGTGCGCGAGACCGCCCTGGACCCGGTTTGTTCGCGACCGCACAATCGTATGGACATCTCCGACCGCCTTGGCTACCCGAACGCCATGCCGGAGCACACAATCGCCGAGACGCGCGCGGGCCTCACCGACGACCTCGACCGCATCGACGAGACGCTCGCGGCGTACGCCGAGCGCGTGCGACGGCCGGCAACGAAGCCGCGAAACGCGCCCAAGCACCTGCGCGCCCTTGAAGCCGAGAGCATTCACATCATCCGCGAGGTGGCGGCCGAATTCGACAATCCGGTGATGCTGTATTCGATCGGCAAAGACTCCGCCGTGATGCTGCATCTGGCGATGAAGGCGTTTTACCCGTCGTTGCCGCCGTTTCCGCTGCTGCACGTCGACACGACCTGGAAGTTCCGCGCCATGATCCGATTCCGCGACCAAGTGGCGGAACGGCTGGGGCTCGACGTGCGCGTGCACACCAACCCCGACGGTGTCGCCAACGGAGTCGGACCTTTTGCGTCGGGTTCCGCCGAACACACTCGCATCATGAAGACCGAGGCGCTGCGGCAGGCGCTGGACGCGAACAAATTCGACGCCGCTTTCGGCGGCGCCCGGCGCGACGAGGAAAAGTCGCGCGCCAAGGAGCGGATTTTCTCATTCCGCGACGCGCACCACGGTTGGGACCCGCGCAACCAGCGCCCGGAGTTATGGCGCGTCTTCAACACCCGCATTCGGCCTGGTGAATCGATCCGGGTGTTCCCTTTGTCGAACTGGACCGAGCTCGACATCTGGCAATACATCCTGGAAGAAAACATTCCGATCGTGCCGCTATATTTCGCGGCCGAGCGGCCGACCGTCGAACGAGACGGCGCCTTGTTGATGGTCGACGACGACCGCATGCCGCTGAACGGCGAAACGCCGGTGATGCGGCGGGTGCGTTTTCGCACGCTGGGCTGCTACCCATTGACCGGGGCGATCGAGTCCGAGGCCGCGACGCTGGAAGAGATCGTTTTGGAGATGCTCCAGGCGCGGACGTCGGAACGCCAGGGCCGCTTGATCGACAAAGACGAAGCCGGGTCGATGGAGAAGAAAAAGCGCGAGGGCTATTTCTGATGCCCGACGACGCGATGACGCTCGACCAACTGACGCGCTCCGGCGAACAGGGCGTGCTGCGGTTTTTGACTTGCGGATCGGTGGACGACGGCAAGTCGACGCTGATCGGGCGGCTGCTCTACGACTCCAAGCGCTTGTTCGACGACCAGATCGCGAGTCTCAAGAACGAGTCGGCGAAATTCGGCACGGCGGGCGACGAAATCGACTTCGCGCTGCTTCTCGACGGGCTCGAGGCCGAACGCGAGCAGGGCATCACGATCGACGTCGCCTACCGCTTCTTCGCCACCGACAAGCGCAAGTTCATCGTCGCCGACACGCCGGGTCATGAGCAATACACCCGCAACATGGCGACCGGCGCGTCGACCGCGGATCTCGCAATCATCCTGGTCGACGCGCGCAAGGGCGTGCTGACCCAAACCCGTCGTCACAGCTTCATCGCTCACCAACTCGGCATCCGGCACATGGTCCTGGCGGTGAACAAGATGGACCTGGTCGATCACGCGCGAGCGCGCTTTCACGAGATCGTGGCGGAGTACATCCGCGTGTCCGACGAACTCGGTTTTGAGGATGTCACCGCGATTCCAATGTCGGCGCGGTATGGCGACAACGTCACCCACAGGTCGGAAAAGACGCCGTGGTACGACGGCCCGACGTTGCTCGAGCATCTTGAGACCGTTGAAGTCACCAGCGACCGCACATCGCTGCCGTTCCGGTTTCCGGTGCAATGGGTCAATCGGCCCAACCTGGATTTTCGCGGCTACTCCGGCACCGTCGTGTCGGGGGTCGTCGAGCAAGGCCAGGACGTGCTGGTCGCCAAGTCCGGGGCGCGGTCGACGATCGAGCGCATCGTCACCGCCGACGGCGATCTCGCCCGCGCTGACGCGGGCGACGCGGTCACCCTCGTGCTCGCCGACGAGATCGACATTTCGCGCGGCGATCTTCTCGTCGACCCGAAAGCGCGGCCTGAACTCTCGAGTCAGTTCGCCGCGCACGTCATTTGGATGGACGAAAAACCGCTGATGCCGGGCCGGTCTTACCTGCTGAAAATCGGCACGGCGCGCACGCCGGCGACCGTGACCATGCTCAAGCACAAGGTCGACGTGAACACCTTTGAGCGCAAACCGGGCCGCACCCTGGACCTCAACGAGGTCGGCTTGTGCAACTTCGACACCGCGCAGCCGGTCGCCTTCGACCCTTACGAGGAAAACCGAGACACCGGCGGCTTCATCCTGATCGACCGGTCGACGCTGCAGACCGTCGGCGCCGGCATGATCGATTTCAGCCTCCGCCGCGCGTCGAACATTCATTGGCAAGCGCTTGAAGTCGACAAGTCGCAGCGCGCCGAGCTCAAGCATCAAAAGCCCGCGATTTTGTGGTTCACGGGACTGTCCGGCGCCGGCAAGTCGACGGTCGCGACCTTGGTGGAACGCAAGTTGGCGTCCATGGGCCGCCACACCTATGTGCTCGACGGCGACAACATCCGCCACGGCCTCAATAGAGATTTGGGCTTTACCGAAGTCGACCGGGTCGAAAACATCCGCCGCATCGGCGAAGTGGCGCGGCTGTTCGTCGAAGCGGGCGTGATCGTCTTGTGCTCGTTCATTTCGCCCTACCGCTCCGAACGCCGCCTGGTGCGCGAACTTGTGGGCGAGGGCGAATTCATTGAAGTGTTCGTCGACGCTCCGATCGAGGTCTGCATCGCGCGCGACCCGAAAGGACTCTACAAAAAGGCTCAAGCGGGCGAGATCAAGAATTTCACCGGTTTCGACAGTCCCTACGAACCGCCGGAACATGCGGAGATCACATTGGACACGACTGCAGCGCAACCGGACGAACTGGCCGAGCGCGTAATCGATCATCTTGTAAGAGCCAGTTTCTTGCCGTCTTGAACGGGCGCATTCCACATCCGGTATTGAATAGGCGAATCGCGCGGAGCCGGACGACATGCGGCCAACCAGGGAAGAAACCACAAAAGCCCGCGGGGATCAGGAAGCGGTCTCTCGCAAACGGGTTTGGATCCATATCGGTTCGCACAAGACCGGCACAAGCGCGATTCAGAGTTACCTCGCCGCAAAGGTGAAGCCGCTCGAACGCTCCGGATTCCAATATATGAGGGCGGGGCGACTCGACGGCGTCGCGCATCATCCCTTGGCCTGGCGACACTCGCTGAAGGTCAATAAGCGAATATCAGATGAAGAGTGGACCGCTGTACGCAACGAGATCGAGTCAGCGTCTGCGCACAGCATCGTGATAAGTTCGGAGGCGTTCTGGTTTTCCGACCCGTATGAGGTCCGGCGTGAATTTGATCCTTTGGAAAACGTTGATGTGAGGGTCGTCGCCTACATTCGACGGCCGGACCGATATATCGAGGCTCTCTACAAGCAGCGCGCCAAGCTCGGGCGCATCAAGAAGTCGCTGCACGACTTCGTCGCAAGCGGCGCCGATCGCTTGGCATTCGATCAAGTGCTTGGTGCGTGGGGCGACGCTTTTGGCGACGCGAACGTCATCGTGAGGACCTACGACGATGTCGCCGCCAAAGACGGTTTGATCATCGATTTCTGTCAGGTCATCGGGTTCGCCGGAGGCAACGACAATCAACGCCACCTGCGGAATTTGTCGCCAAATCGCCGGATCGTGGAACTGCTGCATGAACTTGGAGCTTCGGGGCCTGACGTTGACGAAGTAATGGTCTTCGAACGTGTGATGGGAGCCGGTCCGGAGTTTCGCGGGTCCGACGACATGTTGACCTACCCAGAGCGGATCCAAATCTTCGAGCACTGCGCGCCCATGCTCGAACGGGTGCGCTCCAGGTTCTTGGCGGGCCGCGAAACGCTTTTTGAGCCGCCGCAGCCCAACGTACCGACTACGGAATCGAACTCCTCCAAAACGCTCATGTGTTTTCGAGTCGCCGTCCAAGCTTGGGCGACCTCGATGAATTCTGAGGACGTAGAAACCTCTCCTGCGTGCATGCTTTCTCCAGCTTTGAATGAGGTTCTCGACGTCATAGCCAACGAAGCGGCAGGCGTAGACAGAGACAAACTCTTCGGCGCCGCTCAAACGATCTTGAAGCGAGGACCCTTGGTGTGGCGGCTCACGACCACGTCACGAGATTTGGTGTCGTGGTTTCGCCGGCCTGAAAGGCGTCTCAGGGAATTCCGTCAAGAGGTTCGCAACATTCGGGCGGGCCGCGCCGCTTTGGCTGGCCACAAACTGACCCAACAGGAACGCATTGAAATCCGGGCCGTAGTGAAAGCGGCCGCGGCGGCAATTGGTTCGCGACCCAAACAATGAATAGCCGTTCTGGCTAGACTCGGCAGATTGGAGACGCCGGTCTTGCTGGGTTGCGCGATCGCCTGAAATGAAGGCCTTCCCGCCAAGACGAATCAAATTGACACGTTGATTGACCTGATCGACGGCGTCTTGATCGCGCATAAGGATGTTGCCGTTTTCGACGATGAAGCTGTTTGGCATGTCGCGGAGGCGCTTGGCGAAGCCGGCGTAGAGCGCTTCGAGATCGTCCGCAAGAAGGTATGAGGACCACTCGCAGCATTGAGGTTGAATCGTTTTTAACGCAGTACTCCCAAGAGCCCGGCAAACCTGTTCATGAAGCGAATCCAGGGCTTCGTAGCGCAAAAATTCAGCGGGATATGGGCGTTTGGCGAACAGCGATGAATCGAAATGTTCTTCCAGTCGAGACAAGTCGCGACCATCCTCGAGAACGTCTGCCAAATCCCAAGTCTCGATCAAGTCGCCTGGATCGGCTTCAATGTTCTTGAGGTGCTCGACGACTCAATGCGGGGCAAATACATCGCTCCGGCGCCCGATTGTGGGACGATCGTGACGCGCTGCGCGTCGGTCAAAAAAAAGCGAAACCACCACATTTCGGCGATTGCCGGATACGCAAATGGCTATCGACCCTTCAAGCAGCACACGAGGCGGAATGCGTTCGTGCTCATGGCGCGCGGAGGTGTCAGCCTCTCATCACAAGCTGCGCAATAAGCGCATTGATCCCACCCCTCCAGAGGAAAAGACGAACACGCGTTGAGACGCGTTTGCGATGCCGCGAGTCGGGTTTCGGATCGCATTCTTCTCCCAGAACGAACTGTCGTTCGGCGACAACGGGTCAGTGAAGATCATTGTGGTGACCTCGACCCTTCTTCTTCCGGATTCGCAATGCCGGATTTGGCGAGCATCAGCCTGCATCGTTGAATTGGTCCATGTTGAAGTATTTGACCAAGGAAAGACGGAATGGCGACGAAGCGACACAAGCCCTAGGAGATTATCGCGAAGCTGCGTTAAGTCGAAGTACCGCACGGCCAGATCAAGTTCACGGCCGACGCGATCTGTGAGATATGGGTGCCGGAACTCACCTTCTATTGCTGGCGTCGTGAGTTCGGCGGCATGGGCGCCGACAAGCCGCGGCGCCTAAAGGAGCTGGAGGAGGAGGGCGATCGGTTGAGGAAGGCGGACATTGATCTCACGCTGGACAAGCTGATCTTGAACGACGCCGCGATGGAAGACTTCTATGCGCTTCGCGCCAGCGTGCGTGCATCGATCGCGTCCGGCAAGATCTCGGCGTCTTCGAACGACGGACGTGCCGGACGCTCGGCCAGCATCGCTTCACCCAGCGCCATCTCCCGGCGGGCCGCGCATATCAGACGCGCCTAGTCGCTGATGTCATCGAACTCGCCGAGCAATGCGGGTGCTACGGCTACCGACGTATCGCCGCCCTGCTGCACGACGCGGCGTGGTCGGTGAGCTACGGACCGGTCGAACGCATTTGGCATCGCGAAGGGCCGAGGGTTCCGATGAAGCAACCGAAGAAGAGTCGGCTGTGGTTCAACGACGGCTCGCGCGTTCGCCTGAGTCCTAAGCACGCGGAACACGTCTGGTACTACGACTTCGTCCATCTCCGCACGCACGACGGCCGCGCGTTTCGAACGCTGAACGACATCGAAGAGTTCATACGGCAATGTTTGGCGAACCGCGTCAAGCGCAGGCTGACCGCGGTCGACGTCGTCGACGTGCTGACCGATCTATTCATCTAGCGGGGCGTTCAGGCTTCATTCGCTCCGACAACGGGCCCGAGTTCATCGCTCAGTCCGTGCGCGACTGGATCGAAGCCGTCGGTGTCTGCTTCGTATTCATCGAACCCAGAAGCTCCTCTACGAGAACAGCTTCAACGCCCGCTTCCGTGACGAGCTTTGAAACGTCGAGAACCTCTTCACCCTGTACGAGGCTCAGATCCTTATTGAGGACTGGCGAACGCACTAGTACAAGATCCGGCCGCGCAGCGCCCTGGCAACAAGCCGCCCACCCTGGAGACCGTCGTCGCCTTTGACCGGAGACCGGCATTGCACCAACTTTGGACCCCAACCGATCAATGAAGGCCGCTCAGCCGTCCCTTCGCCATTGAACGGCAGCCCTCGCCGCGCCTAGACTGTGGCCGGACCCGCAGTTCCGAGGCGTCATTTCATGACCAACGTCACCAAGAAACCCGCGAGCGGGCAGGCAACGATCGATGGCTTGCTCGTCGGCGATATCATTGTCGGTGGAATTGAGCCGCTCGCGGTGCTTTGGGACGCGTCCATTCTCACCTTTAGTTTTCCCAGTCAGGGCTCGTTCTATGGCAACGTCTACGGCGACGGCGAACACCAGGGTTCGTTCGAGGCATTCACCAACTCATTGACGGGCGGCGCAAGAGCCAAGACCGCAGTGCGAGGCATGCTGGATCAGGTGGCGGACTATACTAATCTTGGGTTTTCAGAGGTGACGGAGACGTCGAGCGTTCATGCGACGCTGCGGTTCGCCAAGAGCAACCTGCGCGATGAAAGCAACGACCCGATTCCCGCCTACGCCTATCTGCCCGCAAACGAAGGCATTCAGAATCTAGAGGCCGGCGACGCCTGGTTTCACTCCGGCGCCGGCGGCTCGGGGTACGATTTCAATGACCCGATCATGGGAACCTACGAGTGGACGACGTTTCTCCACGAGATCGGCCATACGCTGGGCCTTAAACACGGCCACGAAGATGAAACGGGCAACGAAGGCTTCGCCGCTTTGCCTGCCGAACGAGACTCGATGGAGTTCTCGTTGATGACCTATCGGTCATATGTCGGCGCTCCGCTGAATGGATTCACGAACGGGTTTTCTAGCTACGCGCAGACGTTCATGATGCTCGACATCGCCGCTTTGCAGTTTTTGTACGGTGCCGATTTCACAACAAACAGCGGCGACACGACCTACACATTCTCCGCCACGACCGGAGAAATGTTTATCAACGGTGTCGGCCAAGGGGCGCCATTCGCGAACAAGATCTTTCGGACAATCTGGGACGGCGACGGCGAGGACACCTATGACTTCTCGAACTACACTGATGATCTAAGCGTCGACTTGGCGCCCGGCGGATGGTCAGCGATCGAGGACGAAAGCCAGACCGATCCGAATTCCAGCCAGCGCGCGACTTTGGGTTTTCCGACTGCGAATTCGGTGATTTTCGCTCGCGCCAACGTGTTCAACGCCCTGCAATATGAGAACGACCCGCGTTCATTGATCGAGAATGCAATCGGCGGCTCAGGAAATGACGTGATACTTGGAAATTCGGCTTCAAACGCAATAGTTGGCGGATCAGGGGATGACACACTTCAGGGATTAGGCAGCAAAGACATCCTGAACGGAAAGGCAGGCCACGATCAACTCTACGGCGGCATCGATCATGATCAGCTATTTGGGAGTTCCGGCAACGACAAGCTGGATGGACAGCTTGGCAATGACTTCTTGTTTGGTGGTGCGGGCAATGATGAGCTGATTGGCCGTCGGGGCAACGACACGCTTAAAGGCGAGGCCGGCAATGACACAATCAACGGCGGCGCGGGCAACAACGACACGGCGGATTTGTCCGACGCGGGCGCGGGCCTG
>JAJFFL010000291.1 GCA_021776705.1 Alphaproteobacteria bacterium | reverse complement strand
TCTCGCGTGCGCCGCCCATGATCTCCTTGGTCGCGCCGTTCCACTGCAAGAGCGCGCCCCAGCCGCCTGGGCCGGGGTTGCCCTTGCAGGCGCCGTCGGTGTGGATGGTCACGCGGGGCTTGGCCATGGACGGCTGTGAATCCGGGTTCGACGCGCGCGTCAAGCGTCGGCCAGGACGCGCGGCAGCTTGAAGACGATGTTTTCCGAGGTCACGGAGATCTCTTCGACACGCACCGGTCCGCGCGCCCGCACGGCGGCGATCACCGCTTCAACGAGGTCTTCCGGGGCCGACGCGCCCGCCGTCAAGCCGAGCGTTCCGGCCGCGTCCACCGCGTCCCAATCGATGTCGCTCACCGACTGGATCAGTTGCGCCGCTTTCGCGCCGGCGCGTTCGGCGACTTCGACCAGCCGCATCGAATTCGACGAATTCGGGGCCCCGAGCACGAGCACCAGACCGCACCTTGCGGCCATGGCTTTCACCGCCTCCTGCCGGTTCGTCGTGGCGTAGCAGATGTCTTCCTTGTGCGGTTCGGCGATGTCGGGAAAACGCCGCCGGAGCGTGGCGACGATCTCGGCCGTGTCGTCGACGGACAGCGTGGTCTGGGTGACGAGCGCCAGATTCGCGGGATCGCGCGGGGCGAACGATTCCGCGTCGGCGACGGTTTCGATGAGGGCGATGGCGCCGTCCGGCAATTGGCCCATGGTGCCGACGACTTCCGGGTGGCCGGCGTGCCCGATGAGCAGGATCGCGCGGCCGGCGGCGTGATGGCGTTCGGCCTCGACGTGCACCTTGGAGACCAGCGGGCAGGTGGCGTCGACGTAGATCATGTCGCGGCGCTCGGCCTCCGCCGGCACCGATTTGGGCACGCCGTGCGCGGAAAAAACCACCGGACGGTCCGCGGGGCATTCGTGGAGTTCGTCGACGAACACCGCGCCAAGCCGTTCCAGGCGGCTCACCACATGCCGGTTGTGGACGATCTCATGGCGCACGTAGACGGGCGCCCCCCATTTCATAAGCGCTTGTTCGACAATCTGGATTGCGCGATCGACGCCGGCGCAGAAGCCGCGCGGGGCGGCGAGCAGGACGGTCAAGGGCGGCTTGTTCTTCATGGCGTGCAACACGGCCCTTTTGCGACTTTGATCCTGCGCCGTCGGCGCGTGCCCGTTGCCCCGGTGGGGCGGCGGCGCTATCACGGCTTAGCAAACCGCGCCCCGGGGTGAAACGTCCGCGGCGCCGACAAACCCGGAGCCGCCATGACCGTCCGCCTTCATTCGATTGCGTGCGTTTCCCTGATCGCCGCCGCCATCAGCCTCGGCGGCTGCTCGAGCGTCCGCAATCGGCTGGACCCTGAAGAAAACCCGGGCCCCTGCCCGCGGGCCTTCGGGCTCTACGACGCCGCCCGCATCGTCAACTTCGCCGGCGACGATGTGACGCCTCAAAACGTCACGTTCACCGCCGAGATCCAGGACGTCCGGTCTTTGTGCCGGTACGGACGCGACGGCGGCCCGATCGAAGCCGACCTCAAGGTCACCGTCGGCTACGGGCGTGGCGAGGCGGCGACGGCGAACCAGCACACCTATCAGATGTTCGTCGCCGTCACCCGGACCGACCGGGCGGTGATCGCCAAGGAAGTGTTTCCGGTCCAGGTGAAGTTCGGGCGCAAAGGCGAAGTGGT
Source organism: Alphaproteobacteria bacterium (assembly GCA_021776705.1). GTDB lineage: Bacteria > Pseudomonadota > Alphaproteobacteria > Caulobacterales > Maricaulaceae > JAJFFL01. The sequence goes on along the minus strand of JAJFFL010000291.1, from coordinate 5,112 downwards.
CTACCGGGTGGAAGAGTTCGACAAGATTGTGATCCCGCGCGCCAAATCCACGACGTCGGGCACCAACTTCGAAATTCTCGTCGGCTTTGAGCAGTCCCCCGAGCAGATCGAGTTCAACCGCCTCGGCACGCGCTTCACGTATTCGGGCCTCGACGACTAGGCATGCCGGCCTCGATCGCGGATAGACTCGCGGAGCGCGCGGGCGCGGCCTTCGCCGCCGAGGGCCTGCCGGCGGCGTTCGGGGCCGTGATCCGGTCCGACCGCCCGGATCTGTCGCCGTTCCAATGCAACGGCGCCCTGGCGGCCGCGAAGGAGGCGAAGAAGCCGCCGCGCGACATCGCCGCCGCCGTCGCCGCCCGTCTCGCCGCCGATCCGTTGGTCGCCGCCGTCGATGTCGCCGGTCCTGGATTTCTCAATCTGACTCCGGCGCCGGACATCGTGACGGTTCGCGCGCGCGAACTTGCCGCCGACGATCGCGCCGGGGCCGAGCGCGTGGGAACGCCGCGCAAGGTGGTGATCGATTTCGGCGGGCCGAACGTCGCCAAGCCGATGCACGTCGGGCACTTGCGCTCCAGCGTCCTGGGCGACGCGTTGCAACGGCTCTTCCGCTTTCGCGGCGACGACGTCGTCAGCGACATCCACCTCGGCGATTGGGGCCTGCAGATGGGGCACTTGATCACCGAGTTGGAGTTGGAACAGCCGGATTTGCCGTATTTCGACGCCGCGAACGAGGGGCCGTTTCCCGACGCGCCGCCGGTGACGATCGACGATCTTGCGCGGCTCTATCCGCAGGCTTCCGGCAAGGCGAAGTCCGACCCCGATCGCTTGGCGGCGTCGCGCCGCGCCACCGCGGAGCTGCAGGCCGGCCGCGCCGGCTACCGCGCCCTGCTGCGCCACTTCATCGCCATATCGGTCGCGGCGCTGAAACAGGATTTCGACGCTTTGGGCGTGCGCTTCGACATTTGGAAAGGGGAGTCCGACGTCGACCCTCTGGTTCCCGAGGTGGTCGCCGCGTTCAAGGACAAGGGGGCGGCCGAGGAAAGCGACGGCGCCTGGATCGTTCGCGTCGCACGCGACGGCGACAAAAAAGACCTGGCGCCGCTGATTCTGGTGACGTCGGAAGGCTCCTCGCTGTACGCGACCACCGATCTCGCGACGATCCTCGACCGCCGGCGCGCGTTCGCGCCGGACCTCATTCTCTACGTCGTCGACCTCGCCCAGTCGGACCATTTCGAACAAGTCTTCCGCGCCGCGGTCAAAGTCGGCTGGCTCAAGGAGGGCGCGCTCGAGCACATCAAGTTCGGGACCGTCAACGGTCCCGACGGCAAGCGGCTGCGGACCCGCGACGGCGGCACGTTTCGTCTTTCGGATCTGATCCAGGAGGCGCGCGACCGCGCTCGGGAGCGGTTGGCCGAAGCCCGCCTCGGCGATGATCTTTCGGCGGACGAACGCGACGCCGTCGCCGACGCGGTCGCGCTCGCCGCGATCAAGTTCGCGGATCTGCAGAATTATCGGACCACGAATTACATTTTCGATCTCGACCGGTTCACCAGCTTCGAAGGCAAGACCGGGCCATACCTGCTGTACGCGGCGGTGCGCGTGAAATCGTTGTTGCGCAAGGCCGCGGACGACGGACAAGCCGCCGGCGAGATCCGGATCGAGGCGCCGGAGGAAACCGCGCTTTTGTTCGAACTCGACAACTTCGACACGGCGGTGCGGCTGGCGTACGAAAAACGCGCGCCGAACGCCCTCTGCGACCACGCGTTTTCTTTGGCTCAGGCGTTCTCGAAGTTTTACGCCGCGTGCCCGATCCTCAAGGCCGGCGATGCGGCGACGTCAGCGTCGCGCTTGGGGCTCGCGACGCTGACGCTGAAGCAGCTTGAGCTGGCGCTCGGACTCCTCGGGATCGAGGCCCCCGAGCGCATGTAGCTCCTAGTCTCCGCGGCCGCCGCGGCCGTTGCGGTCGCCGCGCCGGTCCCGATCGGAGTCGGTGTCCCGGTCGCCGCGACGGTCGCGGTCGTCGGAACGATCCCGGTCGCCGCGGCCGTCCCAGTCGCCCCGGCGATCGCCGCGCCGATCCCATCCGCCGCGCCGATCGTCGTCGTGGCGGCTGTAGCGCCCGTCATGGCCGCGGCGCCATTGGCCGCGCCCGTCATGGTCGCGATGGGCGTGGTGATCGTGGCCGCGAAAACGCCGCCCGTGACCGCGCCAGCCGTAGTCGACATCGACGACGCGGCCGGTGCGGGCCGAAATCTCGACGTCGATCCGCGCACCACGGGCGGTCACGCCTTCGACTTCCCAAAATCCGTTGTCGAAATCGAGGTCGGTGAGACGCGCCAGGCCGTAGCCTTGGGCGATGCGGATCGCCTGATAGCGATTCACCCAGCCGCCGCGGTTGTATCGGTTCCAGTTGTCGTAGCGGTCGTTGGCGCCGTAGCCGTAGCTGACCGCCGTGCCGGCGGGGCCGAAACGAATCTCAACGCTGGCGTTGCTTGAATTGCGAAAGCCGTCGGCGGCGTGCGACACGCCGGGCGCGAGAACCGCCAGGCCGACAGCGAGGCTTGCTAGCTTCATTTTCATGTACGGACTCCCAGACGCAAAAGCGTCCCTCGGTCGCGAACATGACGGCGCGGCATTGAACGGACGCTGAGACCGTCGTTCACGCGCCGGCCATGTAGGTGAACGGCGGTTCGAACCCGGGCGACGAAGGCGGGGGCGGGCGCGCCGATGTCCTCAAGGGGACGATGTTCAACACGTCCTTATCGGCAATCGATAAGCGGGCTCATGGCGTGGAAATCGCCCGGATCGACGTCGCGATTGACTCGGCGGCCCGGGAATCTACTTTCGCCGGACATCGAATCCCGCGGGAGAGACCGGCGAACAAGGCCGGCGCCGAAGGAGCAACCGCCCCGGAAACTCTCAGGCCGACGGACCGCGGGGGATCGAAGGAACGCTGGAAAGCAGGCGCGCGCGAGCGCGGCTCACCGACGGAGTAAGCGGCGTCCTTCCGGCCGTGAATCTCTCAGGTTCCAAGACAGCGGGGGCGCCGGCGATACGCCGGAGCGACGCTGCGGAAGGACGTCATGACCAACGCTGATCTCAAGCGCACGCCGTTGCACGGTCTGCATGTCGAACTGGGAGCCCGGATGGTTCCGTTCGCGGGCTACGACATGCCGGTGCAGTTCGAGGGCGTCCTCGCCGAACACAACTGGACCCGCGCCAAGGCCGGCCTGTTCGACGTCTCGCACATGGGTCAGGCGCGGCTGCGCGGCGACGACGTCGACGCGGCGTTGGAGACCCTCGTGCCGGCCGACGTGCGCGGGCTGGACGCCGGCCGCCAGGTCTATTCGCTGCTTCTCAACGCCGCCGGCGGCATTCGCGACGACTTGATGATCTCCAAGCCCGACGGCGACGGCCTGTTTCTGGTCGTCAACGCGGCCGTGAAGGAGCAGGACTTCGCCCACATATCGTCTGCGCTCGCCGGCCGCGCCGAACTCGAAGTGATCGGCGACCGCGCGCTGTTGGCGTTGCAAGGGCCGGCGGCGGCCGCGGTGATGGCCGAAGCCGCGGCCGGGAGCGCCGACCTGAAGTTCATGGATTCCACGTCGCTGAAGGTGCACGGGATCGATTGTCTGGTTTCGCGCTCCGGCTACACCGGCGAAGACGGCTTCGAAATTTCCGTTCCGGCCGGCAAGGCGGAGACTCTCGCCCGCGCGTTTCTGGTCCACGCCGATGTCAAGCCGATCGGGCTCGGCGCCCGCGACAGCTTGCGGCTCGAAGCCGGTCTGTGCCTGTACGGCCACGACATCGACGACGCGACGACTCCGATCGAAGCGAGCCTGACCTGGACGATCGCCAAGAATCGTCGCGACGCGCCGACGTTTCCCGGCGGCGCGAAAATCGTCAGCCAGATCACGGAGGGCGCGGCGAAAAAGCGCGTCGGCCTGAAGCTCCTCGACAAGGCGCCGGCGCGGGAAGGCGCTGAGATTCACAAGGGCGGCGTCCAGATCGGCGTCGTCACCAGCGGCGGCTTCGGGCCGACCGTGGGCGGGCCGATCGCCATGGGCTACGTCGACGCCGCGCACAGGGACCTGGGAACCCAGGTCGACGTCATGGTGCGCGGAACCGCGCGCAAAGCGGAAATCGTGCGGACGCCGTTCGCGCCGCACCGGTACCATCGAGGCTAGGGAGCAGCCATGAGCGTTCATTACACCAAGGACCACGAATGGATCCGCGTCGACGGCGACGTCGGCACGGTCGGGATCTCCAAGCACGCCGCCGAACAGCTCGGCGACGTCGTGTTCGTCGAGCTGCCGGACGTCGGCAAGTCGGCGGCCAAGGGCGGCGAAATCGCCGTCGTCGAATCCGTCAAGGCGGCGAGCGAAGTCTACGCCCCGGTCGCGGGCGAGGTCACCGAGGTCAACACGGTGCTCACCGACGCGCCGGAGACCGTCAACGCGGATCCGGAAGGCGACGGTTGGTTCTACAAGCTGAAAATCGCAGACGCCGGCGAACTGAAAGAGCTGATGGACGCCGACGCCTACGCCAAGCATCTCGAATCGGAAGGTTGACGACGTGCGCTATTTGCCGCTGACGGACGCCGACCGGGCGTCGATGTTGACGACGGTCGGAGTCGACTCGATCGACGACTTGTTCAACGACGTGCCCGACGCCGCGCGCCTTAAGGGCCCGATCAAGGAGCTTGCCAACCACCAGGGAGAGCTCGAGGTCGAACGCGCCATGCGACGGCTGTCGAACAAGAACCTCGCGGCCGCGGACGCGGCGTTTTTCTGCGGCGCCGGCGCCTACCGACATCACGTGCCGGCCACCGTCGATCATCTGATTCAGCGCTCGGAGTTCCTGACCGCCTATACGCCGTATCAGCCGGAGATCTCCCAAGGCACGCTGCAGACCTTGTTCGAGTTCCAGACCCAAGTCGCCATGCTCACCGGCATGGAGGTCGCCAACGCCTCCAGGTACGACGGCTCGACGGCGTGCGCCGAAGCGGTCTTGATGGCCGCCCGCGTCACGCGGCGCAAAAAGGCGGTACTCGCGCCCGGCCTGCATCCGCACTACGCCGAAGCGACCAAGACGCTCGCCCAGCACCTCGAC
>JAJFFL010000030.1 GCA_021776705.1 Alphaproteobacteria bacterium | reverse complement strand
ACGCGCGGCGGCGCGGCGGCCGGCGTCGCCAGCGACAGGGCCAGCCACGCGGGCACCGCCGCGGCGGCGCCGAGAAGCTTCTTGGCAGTGATGACTCGCATGACGGGCATGCCGGCCTCCCAAAGATTCAGGAAACGGGCTGCAAGCGCCTTGCCGACGCTGCGATAAGGTGAATCCCTTGATAAGATTGGGTCCGGCCCGCCGCGCCGAACGTCGCGAGTCCCGATTCGGAACGCCGCCGCGCTTGACGCCGCGCCAGGATTCCGCGATCTTGGAACAAACGGGGAACCACGCTATGTCCACGCACCACCACATCGACTACGTCGAATTGCCGGTCACCGACATGACCGCGGCGAAGGACTTCTACGGCGCGGCGTTCGGCTGGAATTTCGAGGATTGGGGCCCGGAATACCAAGCTCTCAAGGGCTGCGGGCTCGAGGGCGGCTTGCGCAAGGTCGACGCCGGCCCGCCGCGCGGCGGGACCTTGCTCATCCTTTTCTCCAACGACCTCGACGCCAGCGAACGGGCGGTGACCGAGGCCGGCGGCGAAATCACGGAACGCCACGACTTTCCCGGCGGGCGGCGGTTTCATTTTCTCGACCCGGTCGGCAACGAACTCGCGGTGTGGACCAAGGCCTAGTTCGCTGGCGCGTCGGCGCCGGACCGGGATAGCGTCGCCGCATGGGAACCGGAAGCCATGTCTACGCGGACGACCCGCGCAACGCGGACGTCAAGATCTACGTCAACGGCGCGCTGAAGCCGCGCGCCGAGGCGACGGTGTCGGTGCTCGACGCCGGATTCGTGCTCGGCGACGGGATTTGGGAAGGCCTGCGGCTGCACAAGGGCCGTTTCGTTTTCCTCGACGCCCACCTCGACCGGCGGTTTGAAGGGGCCAAGGCGCGCGACCACGACAACGGCCGGACGCGGGCGGACCTGGTGTCGGCGCTGGAGCAGACCGCCGCCGCCAACGCCATGACCGACGGCGTGCACGTGCGCTTGATGGTGACGCGCGGGCTCAAGGCGACGCCTTACCAGGACCCGCGGGCGACCGCCGGCTCGGCGACCGTCGTAATCGTCCCGGAATGGAAGTCGCCGCCGGCGGACCTCGGCGAAAACGGGATCACCCTTTTCACCGCGCACGTGCGCCGCGGCGCGCCCGACGTTCAGGACCCGAAACTCAACAGCCATTCGAAGCTGAACTGCATTCTCGCCTGCATCCAGGCGTCCAAGGCCGGCGCCGACGAAGCCCTGATGCTCGATCCCGACGGCTTCGTCGCGACCTGCAACTCGACCCATTTCTTCATCGTCCGCAAAAGCCAAGTCTGGACGTCGACCGGCGACTACTGCCTCGGCGGAATCACCCGCGCGAACGTCTTGAAACTGTGCGCGCGCCACGACATCGCCGCGCGCGAGAAGCGGTTTTCGCTGACCGACGTCTACGGCGCCGACGAGGCCTTCGTCACCGGCACCTTCGCCGGCCTGACGCCGGTGCGCGAGATCGACGGCCGCACGATCGGCGACGGCCGTCGCGGCCCCCTCACCCAGCGGCTGCAGGAGGCCTACATGTTGCTTCTCGACGAGGAGGCGGGCGTCACGCGCGCCTGACGGAGCGACCATGAGCGAGGTTGAGATCACCATCACCCGCGAAGACGGCGACGACGGCAAGGGCCGCTACGTCGCCCGAGCGGACGGCCGGCCGGAGGCGGAAATGACCTTCGTGCGGGCCGGCGCGGATCAAATCATCATCGACCACACCGACGTGCCGGACGCGCTGCGCGGCCTCGGAGTCGGCGTCAAGCTCGTGACGCGCGCGGTCGAGAACGCGCGGCGCGATGGCTTCAAGATCATTCCGCTGTGCCCGTTCGCCAAGGCGCAGTTTGACAAGCACCCGGAATGGGCCGACGTCAGGAAAGGCGGATGAGCGACGCGACGATCCGCCTTTGCGGCTGGTCGGGGCCGCGCAATCTCTCCACGGCGATGATGCGGGCGTGGGAGAACCGGGCCGACTGCGCGGTCTGGGACGAGCCGTTTTACGGCGTCTACCTGGCCCGCACCGGCGTCGAGCATCCCGGCCGCGACGAAACCTTGAACCGCTGGGAGACCGACCCGGCCGAGGTCGCGCGCTGCTGCGCCGGGCCGGCCCCGGACGGGCGGCCGCTGTTTTACCAAAAGCACATGACCCACCACATGCTGCCCGAGGTCGACCTCGGCTGGGCCGCGGCGTGCCGGCACTTCTTCCTGATCCGCGACCCCGACGAGGTCATCGCCTCTTACGCGGCGGTGCGCGCCGAGCCCGACGAAGCCGATGTCGGGGCGGCCCGGCAGCGCGAGCTCTACGACGCGGTCGCCGAGATCACCGGCGCGGCGCCGCCGGTGGTCGACGCCCGCGATTTGCGCGACCAGCCGCACGGCGTTCTGGTGAAGCTGTGCGCGGCGCTCGGCGTCGACTTCGATCCGGCGATGCTCGCCTGGCCTTCCGGGACGCGCGATTCCGACGGCCCCTGGGCGCCCTACTGGTACGCCTCGGTCGAGCGCTCGACCGGCTTTGCGCCGTGGCAGCCGAGCCGTCATGAGTTGCCCGAAGGCCTGAAGCCGCTGGCCGAGGCCTGCCGGCCGCATTACGCCGCCTTGAAGGCCCGCGCGCTCGCCCCCGGCGGTTGACGCGCGGCCTCGGCGTCACGACGTCTTTGAAGCGACGACACGGGAGCGACGCCATGGCCGACATCGACGCGCTGGAGATCACCCTGGAGGCCAACGCCGCGCGTGGCGGCCGCTACGTGATCCGGTTTTCCGACGGAACCCAGGCCGAGCTGCGATTCTCGCGCCGCGCCGACGGCGCGATCTCGCTCGACTCGACTCAGACGCCGACCCCGCACCGCGGCCGCGGCGTCGCCGGCCGGCTGATGGCGCGCGCGGCGACGGACGCGCGCGCCCAGGGCGAAAAACTTGCGGCCCGGTGCTCCTACGCTCAGGCGTGGCTCGACCAGCGTCCCGAATGGGCCGACGTGCGCGCCGACTGAGCCGGCTCACTCCACCGAGCAGTAGTCCGGTTCGTCCGAGTTTTGGCGCGACCGTCCGGCGTCGCAGCCGGCGTCGACGTAGGGCTGCATGTGTTCCGTGACCCAGTCGATCCGCGCTCGGATCTCGGCCCAGGACGGCTCTTCGCCGGGCGCCGCGCCGAGCCACGCCGGCGGCGGCAAGGGACCGCAGGCGGCGGGCGCGACCGTCTTGTGGGCGCAAACGATGTCCCTAAGCCGGTAGATCGCGTGCGCCGCGTGCTGCGTGGCGGCGGCGGCGCGTTCCCTGTCGCTCGGATCCGGCGCGGTCATCGCCGGTGGGCCTTCGATCGCGCCTTGGGTCGCCCGGTCGATCATGACGCCGTAGCGCTCGGCTTCGATGATCGTCACCCAGGCGTCGTCGTCGGAGACGTCGGGCTGCGGCGCGGCCGCCGGATCGGCGGACGGCGCGGCGGCGCAGGCGGTCAGGACGAAGGCCGCGGCGAAGATCAGGCGGGTCATAGGTTTTTCCTCAGCAAGACGGCGTCGCCGACATCGTAGTGGATCAGAGGGTGCGGCACGAGCGGCCGGCGGTCGACCGCGAAGAATCCTTCGCGGGCGTAGAGATTCCAGGCGCCGGTGTTGGCGTCGAAGCAGATCAGGCTGACGCAGGCGCATCCCGCTTCACGCCCGCGGTGGCCGGCGTCGCGCAGCAGCGCCGTGCCGACGCCCTTGCCGCGCGCGTCCTCCGAAACCGCGATTCCGGAGACGTAGAACGAGCCTGGAATCTCCAGCTCCGCCGGGCCGCGCAACACCGGGTCGACGGTCGACGGATCAAAGTCCGGGTCGGGCTCGGGCATGACGTAGGCGTGCGACATGCCGGCGACGCGGCCGTCCGCTTCGGCCATGACGCAGTTTTGATACGAAAAATTTTCGCCGCTCCGGGCGTAGCGGCGCGCGCCGACGTCGAGCGGGTCTTCGCCAGGCGCGGCGGCCCGGGTCCAAAGGTAGTCGGCCATCCCGTCCGACGACATGCGGAAGAATTCCGCGATGCGCCGGGCTTCGTCGCGGCGGGCCGGACGGAGGACGATCCGGGTCATGACGTCACGTTGGCGCCCTCGCGGCTTCCCTGGCAAGCGCGACCGGCCTAGCTTTCGGCCCGCCAACGGAGGGGTCATGGCGTATTCGTCGCTGCGCGATTTCATCGACGTCCTGGAGGCCGACGGGCTCTTGAAGCGCGTCGGCGAGCCGGTGTCGATGAATCTCGAGATCACCGAGATCCACCGCCGGCTTCTGGCCGACGGCGGGCCGGCGGTGGTGTTCGAGAACCCGGTCCACGGCGACGGCCGGGCGGCGGAAATGCCGGCGCTGACCAACCTTTTCGGCACCGTCGAGCGCGTCGCCCGCGCCGTCACCCTCGGCGGCAAGGAGCGGCGCACGGCCATGGACTTGCGCGAAGTCGGCGAGCTGCTCGCCTTTCTGCGCCAGCCGGAACCGCCGCGCGGCCTCAAGGGGGCGCTTGATCTGCTGCCGCTGGCCAAGACGGTGATGTCGATGCGGCCGGGCTCGACCGCCAATGCGCCGTGCCAGGAGGTGGTGCTGCAAGGCTCGGACATCGACCTCGGGCGGCTGCCGATCCAGACCTGCTGGCCGGGCGAGCCGGCGCCGTTGATCACCTGGCCGCTGGTGGTCACCAAGGGGCCGGGCGACAAGGCCGAGGACGACTACAACCTCGGCATCTACCGGATGCAGGTGCTGGGCAAGGACCGCACCCTGATGCGCTGGCTCAAGCACCGCGGCGGGGCGCAGCATTTTCAACGCTGGAAGGGCGAACGCCCCGAACCGCTGCCCGCCGCCGCCGTCCTCGGCGCCGACCCGGGGACGATCCTGGCGGCGGTGACGCCGGTGCCGGACACCTTGTCGGAATACCAGTTCGCCGGTCTCCTGCGCGGCGAAAAGGTCAAGCTCGTCGACTGCAAGACGATCCCCCTGAAGGTCCCGGCCGAGGCCGAGATCGTGCTCGAGGGCCATGTGCTGCTCGACGAGGACGGCGCGGAAGGCCCCTACGGCGACCACACCGGCTACTACAATTCCGTCGAGCGCTTCCCGGTGTTCCAAATCTCCGCGATCACCATGCGGCGCGACCCGATCTATCTGACCACCTTCACCGGCCGGCCGCCGGACGAGCCGTCGGTGCTCGGCGAAGCCCTCAACGAGGTCTTCATTCCGCTCTTGCAGCAGCAGTTCCCGGAGATCCTGGATTTCTGGCTGCCGCCGGAAGGCTGCTCCTACCGCATCGCGGTGGTGCGGATGAAGAAGGCCTACCCCGGCCACGCCAAGCGGGTGATGCTCGGGGCCTGGAGCTACCTGCGCCAGTTCATGTACACCAAGTGGGTGATCGTCGTGGACGAGGACGTCGACGCCCGCGACTGGAAAGACGTCTGGTGGGCGATCTCGACCCGCATGGACCCGGCGCGCGACGTCACGGTGCTCGAGAACACCCCGATCGACTACCTCGACTTCGCCAGCCCGGTGTCGGGCCTGGGGAGCAAGATCGGCCTCGACGCCACCAACAAATGGCCCGGCGAAACGACGCGGGAATGGGGCGAAAAGCTCGCGATGTCGGACGACGTCGTCGCCAAGGTGACGGAGATGTGGGAGCGGTTGGGGCTTTAGCTCAAGTCATCGATTTTACGCCAAAGGCACAAAGGACTTGGTTGTTTATTTTTCCGATCGACGTGATGCTCTTTCGAAACAACTTGATCCCTCGAATTTGTTGCCCTCGCAGATGTCGTTCGAAGTGACTCCAATTATTCATTTTTCCGTATGCTGACTTGTACGCGCCCTCGAGATTCCGGATGAAAGAGACAGCTTTCTGGGCGTAGTTCTCTTCGAAATCGGAGGGCGCAACACTCAGTCTTGCGGAAACGCGTTCCTCAAGCTTTGTGAATGCAACCCCTGGGATTCTGCGCCCGTATTCGGATTGAGCACGGTAAATTTCGACGCCCAAAAAACCAACCGGCTGACCCGGTGCCGCGATAAAAGTTTTTCCAGGCGTACCAAGCGCGTGCATTCGCAAATCGAGTTCATCACGCAGCTTTTTCCCGACGGCTGAAAAATGTTGCAGGGCCTGATCTCGGTTGGCTGCAAGGATCAGAAGGTCATCGACGTAGCGAACCACCTCGATCCCTTCTTTTTCCGCCCACCTGTCGAAATCAACCAGATACAAATGCGCAAGCAACGGTGACAGCGGCATTCCCTGTCGCACTCCAACCCCTTTAAGAATCCCGGAATCCGCTAGTTCTTTGCGCAGAGAGGGATCGGAAGCTTCGACTTCGTTTGCGATCGCGGATTCGACTAGTGGTATGAGAGATCGATGGCGGATCAGGCGTCGTACACGTTTAACCAGATCCGGCCTTTGAATCGTGTCGAAGAATTTGGATATATCCGCTTTCACACACCACGGTCTGTTCTTCCTTAAATTGCAGGCCAAGAGAGTTGCAGTGCTCTCTCCTTCAACATCGCCCCGGCTAATGCTACCGAAGCTATTCTTGGTCAGAAGCTTTTCGCGATAGAGAGCTACCACGGTCGAGACCAACACCCGTTGAACCAAGCGGTCTTCAGTTGTTGGAATGCAAAGCCAACGCACGCCTCCTCCTGGTTTTGCGAGTGGCACTGGCCGAAGTTGATCGAAACGAAAGCCGCCAACATTTATCCGATGGGAAATTCTTCGGATCGATGCCTCAGAGTTCTTGTCGAATCTTTGAAAGTTGATCCGGTCGATGCCGGCTGACGGGCTGCGCTTAAATTTGGCGCGATTTTCCCGATAAAACTGATTAAGAGCGCGATACGAAAATCTACGCTTTAGCTCGTTCATTTTTTGCACCGGAAGGGGCAGGAGTGAATGCGTTCCCCTTCCGTCAAACCTCTACGCTCGCCTCCGCCACGAAGTCCCAAGATCGGGCCACGGTGCGAAGATGGAGCGCTCCGACGAAACGCGCCCGATACCGGACGGGCTTCAGGATTTCAACCACAGCGCGAAAGATCGAGCAAGCCCAATTTAGCGCTGCAATCGCAAAGCCTGCGAGAAGTGGCCCTGGTCCGCCCGATCCGGTCGGAACAAACCATGAACATTCATCGCTTCGGCCCCGATCCGCCGCTGATCGTCCCGTCGCAGAAACCTTCTCCATACCCGTCACTCCTTTTCAACGACACGGGCATTAGATTCGCCCAGCTCGATTTCGCATTCCGCCTCTACGCTCGCCTCCGCCACGAAGTCCCAAGATCGGGCCACGGTGCGAAGATGGAGCGCTCCGACGAAACGCGCCCGATACCGGACGGGCTTCAGGATCGAAACCACAGCGCGAAAGATCGCTGCCGTATCATGGGAAGAACGAAATCGATTCGCAAGAAGCTGTCGCGACCAAATTTGGGCCGGTCCGCCCCCCCTAACCCCCTGGTAACCCTATTCGTCTACGGATGATCCGTTAACGCGGAGACCGTCCGGGCGAAGGGGCATGGCCGAGCATCGGGATGAACAGCGCCGGCGCGTGCTCAAGGGCGCGCTCGTGGTCTTCAACGGCCGCGCCTCGACGATGAACGTCGTCGTGCGCGACCTTTCCGAGCACGGCTGCCGGCTCAAAGCCGCCAACGCCGCCTGGATCCCGGACGTGTTCGAGCTCTCGCTCGGCCAGGACATGATCGTCGAACAATGCCGCGTCGCCTGGCGCAAGGGCGAAGAGGCCGGCGTCGCCTTCCTGCGCGCCGACGACCGCGTCCAGCACTAGTCATCCCAGGAACACAAGCGCGTGTTGCTCCCCCGCCTGCGGGGGGAGTCATCGACGCCTCACTCCGCGTCGTGGCGCACCACGGCCCCGTGCTTCATCACGAAGCGCACCGCGCGCGTCGCCGCGATGTCGGCGAGCGGATCGCCGTCGACCGCGATCAGGTCGGCGGCGTGGCCCGGCGCGACGCGGCCGATCTCGTTCTCCAAGCCCAGGATCGCGGCGTTGCCGGCGGTCGCCGCCGTGAGGACCGCGAGCGGCGTCAGGCCGTGGTCGACCATCAACTCGAGCTCGCGGGCGTTGTCGCCGTGGGAGAAGACGCCGACGTCGGAGCCGTTGCAGAAGGTCACGCCGGCCGTCAGCGCGAGGTCGACGGAGCGGCGCTTGACGGCGATCCGGGCCGGGGCCGTGTCCGCCGCGCCGTCCCACCCCTGGTAGCGGGCGATCGCGTCGCCGGCGGCGATCGTCGGGCACAAGGCGACGCCGGCGCGGGCCATGGCGCGGAACACCTCCGCCGTGCCGCCGTCGCCGTGTTCGATGGTCGCCACCCCGGCCTCGACCGCCCGGGCCATGGCGTCGGCGCTGGAGGCGTGGGCGACCGTCTTGCGTCCGGACGCCGCCGCGGTGTCGACGATGAGCGTCAATTCTTCGACCGAAAACGTCGGCCGCGCCTCGCCGTTCGGGCCCCAGCGGTAGTCGGCGTAGACCTTCACCCAGTCGGCGCCGCCGCCGATCTGACGCCGCACCTCGGCGATCAGGGCGTCGTGGCCGTCGGCCTCGACCGCGCCCAGCGGCACGTCGACGCCGTCGTGGAAACCCTTCGGGCCGTAGGAGCCGGTGGCGACGATCGCCGGACCGGCGACCAGCAGCCGCGGCCCGTCGACGACGCCTTTCTCGATCGCCTGGCGCACCCCGACGTCGGCGTAGCCGGCGCCCTCCGATCCGAGATCGCGCAAGGTGGTGAAGCCCGCCCGCAACGTCGCTTCGGCGTGCTTGCCGGCGCGGATCGCGCGTTCGGCGACGCTTTCGCGCAGCACCTGGTCGTTCCAGCCGGTCTCGTCGTAGGGGTGCAGGAGGAGGTGGGAATGCAGGTCGATCAGGCCCGGCATCAGAGTCAGGCCGTCGAGCGCGATCACCTCGGCGCCCGCCTCGTCGACGTCGGAACCGGCGGCGGCGATACGGCCGGCCTCCACCCGAACCGCCCAGCCGGCGTGCAGGCGGCCCGAGGTTCCGTCGAACACCGCGGCGGGCTTCAAGACCACCGCGTCCTGTGCGGCGGCCGCGGCGGCGAGACCCAGGGCGACGACGGCGGCGCCGAGCGCGCGGGCGATGACGGTCATGGCGGACTCCCCTTCGGCGTCCATCCGACCCCAGGCGTGGCGCGGCGTCCAGGGGGCGGGCATGATCGCGGCGACCGCAGCTTGCTCCCGGAGACTCCATGGCCCTCGTCGAAACCGCCCGCGACGGCGACGTCGTCACCCTGACGCTCAACCGCCCGGAGGCGATGAACGCGTTTTCCCCTGAGCTGATCGCCGACCTGATCCCGGCGCTGAAGGCCTGCGCCGGCGCGCCCGCGCCGTCGGTGGTGATCCTGCAAGGCGCCGGCAAGGCGTTCTCCGCCGGGGTCGACCTCAAGGTGCTGCAGACCGCCTCGCCGCGGCACGGCCGCCTCGCCGGCGCCTACGCCGGCCAGGACGAGGAGGTGATCGCCGCCCTGCGCGCCATTCCCTGCCCGGTGATCGCCAAGGTCCACGGGGCCTGCTTCACCGGCGCGCTGGAGCTGGCGCTGCACTGCGACATGATCTTCACCACCGCGGACGCCAAGTTCGGCGACACCCACGCCAAGTTCGGCATCCGCCCGTCGTGGGGCATGACCCAGAACCTGCCCGCCGCGGTCGGGATGCGGCGCGCCAAGGAGCTGTCCTACACGGCGCGGACCTTCACCGGCGCCGAGGCGGCGCGCTGGGGGCTCGCCAACGAGGCGGTCGCCGGGACGGACGAACTCGACGCCCTGGTCGCCGACCGCGCCGCCCGGATCGCCGCCAACTCGCGGGCCACCGTCGCCGCGATCAAGGATTTGCACCGGGTCGCCGACGCCATGCCGGTCGCCGCGGGTCTGGCCGAGGAGGTCGTCCGCGACTACCCGGACATCGCCGACACCGACGCCCGCCTGGCGCAGTTCAAGAAGTGACCGCCGGCCTGACCCTCGACGTCGTCTCCGACGTCGTCTGCCCGTGGTGCTGGCTCGGCAAGAAACGGCTCGAGGCGGCGATCGATCAGTGGACGGACGGACCGGTCGCGATCACCTGGCGGCCGTTCCAGCTCGATCCGTCCGTGCCCGTCGGCGGCGTGCCGTACAAGGACTACATGCGGGCGAAGTTCGCCGACGGCGGCGGCGAGGACCGGTTCCGGCCGATGCGCGAGCACCTCGAGGCCGCCGCGCCGCAGGCCGGGATCCGCTTCCGCTTCGACGACATACCGCGCCGCCCGAACACCCGCGACGCCCACCGCCTGATCCGCTGGGCGCAAGGCCAGGGTCACGGCAACGCCGCCGTCGAGGCGCTGTTTCGGGCTTTCTTCGACGAGGTGCGGGATATCGGCGACCCGAAGGTGCTCGCCGCGGTCGCCGGCGAGATCGGACTCGACGCCGCCATCGTCGCCGACCTGCTGGCCTCCGACCGCGACCGCGCCGAGGTGGCGGAGGAGGAAATGTTCTTTCGCCGCCTCGGCGTCGCCGGCGTTCCGGTGTTCATCGCCAACGGCGCGCGCGCCGTCCAGGGGGCCCAGGAAGCGCCGGTCCTGGTCGAACTTTTCGCCGCCGCCGTTCAGGAATAGTTCACCTCTTTCAACGGTTTCACGGGCATTTCACCGGCCGTTGCGCTAGGCTCCGCCCATGATCTCGTCGGTCCTCCCCGTCGGCCTCGAAGGCCTCAACAACGCCGCCGCGCAAGCCGAGCGCGCGGCGCGCGAAATCGTGCAGAGCGGCCCGCGTCAGGACCCCGTCGACCCGCGCGGCGAAGCCGTCGACGCGGGGCGCGAAGACAAGATGGTGCAAGGCGTCGTCGGCCTGATCCGGGCCGAAACGGCGTTCAAGGCCTCCGCCGCCGTGGTCAAGACCGGCGACCAGATGCTCGGCGTTTTGCTGGACATCAAGGCCTGATCCTCCCCCGCCGCGTTTCCGGTTACACTCCCCGCTTCGGCCCGGCCGGCGCTTGATCGCGCGCGCCGGGCGCCGCTATGACCCGGCCGGACCACCGGCCACGGGGACACCGCATGAGCGACTCGGATCAAGGCATGCAATCCAGACAACTTCTCCATCTCGTCGTCGGCGGCGAGTTGAAGGACGTCACGGACAACGAATTCAAGAACCTCGACGAGGTGGACTTCGTCGGCGCCTTCCCCAACTACAAGGCGGCCTACGACGCCTGGAAGGGCGCCGCCCAACGCACGGTGGACAACGCCCACATGCGCTACTTCATCATCCATGCGCACCGGCTGCTCGACCCCGACTCCGATTCCGACGGCGACCACGATCACTGACCGGGTAACACGTTGAGCGGCCCGCCGCCGCCGCCGGCGCGCGCCGGACGCACCTTCGCCCTGGCGGCGCGGGTGTGGCGCCTGTCGCTGCGGCCGCGCTGGCCGACGGTCGCCGTCGCCACCGCGCTGATGACCGCCGTGGCCTTGATCAACGGGGCCCAGGCGCTGGTCGTGGAATGGGTCGGCGGCCTCATCGAGAGCCAGCGCGCCCAGTCGTTGTGGCCGGCGATCGTGGTCATCGTCGGCGTCGGCGTCGCCAAGGCCGGCGCCCTGTTCGGCCAGGTCGTGGTCACTCAGCGGCTGGCGTTCAAGATCATCCAGGATCTGCAGAGCGCGATGTACGCGGCGTTCCTGCGCGCCGACTTCGCGCGCGTCTCCGGCGAGGCCGGCGGCGCCCTGGTGTCGCGCTTCATCTCCGACGTCGAACGGGTGCGCGAGGGCGTCGTGCGCAGCGCCACCAACCTCGGCCGCGACCTCCTCACCGTCGTCGTGATGATCGGGGTGATGTTCTACTTCGACTGGATGCTGACCCTGCTCGTGCTCGGGGTCTATCCGTTGATTTTCAAGCCTGTCCTCGACGTCGGGCGGCGGGTGCGCACGGCGGCGACGCGCGCCCAGGAACAGATGGGCGGCTTGTCGGCGTTCCTGAGCGAGACCTTCGCCGGGGTGCGGCTGGTCAAGACGTTCAGGCTCGAGGCGCGCCAGAAGGCCAAGGGCGACGCCGCGTTCGAGGAGCGCTTCGACCTGTCGATGAAGATCGCCCGCGGCCGCGCTTCGGTGGAGCCGCTGCTGGAGGCCGTCGGCGCTCTCGCCTTCGCCGGCATCGTCGCCTTCGCGGCGTGGCGGATTTCGACCGGCGGCTTTCCGATCCAAACCTTGCTCGGCTTCATCGCGGCGCTGGCGATCATGGCCCCCGCGGCGCGCGCCCTCGGCACCCTCAACGCCGTCATCCAGGAAGGCATGGCGGCGCTCGACCGGGTCTTCGCGGTCCTCGACGAGATCCCGCACATCGTCGACGCGCCCGGGGCCAAGCCCTTGCAGCTGGCCGCCGGGGAAGTCCGGCTCGACGACGTGCGCTTCGCCTATCCCGACGGGTCGCTGGCCCTCGACGGGGTCTCGCTGGTCGCCGAGGCCGGCGCGACGACCGCCCTCGTCGGCCCGTCCGGGGCCGGCAAGTCGACCATCCTCAACCTCATCCCGCGGCTCTACGACGTCGCCGACGGGGCGGTGGCGGTCGACGGCCAAGACACCCGCGCGGTCAGCCTCTCAAGCTTGCGCGGCGCCATCGGCCTGGTCTCCCAAGACGTGACCTTGTTCGACGACACGGTGCGCGCCAACGTCGCCTTCGGCCGCCTCGACGCCACCGACGCCGAAGTCTGGGACGCGCTGGACGCGGCCGCCGCGCGCGAGTTCGTGGAGGCCCTGCCGGGCGGACTCGACTCGCCGGTCGGCGAACGCGGCGGGCTGCTCTCCGGCGGCCAGCGCCAGCGCCACGCCCTCGCCCGCGCGGTGCTCAAGGACGCGCCGATCCTGCTGCTCGACGAAGCCACCAGCGCGCTCGACGCGGAATCCGAGGCCAAGGTCCAGCAAGCCCTCGAACGCTTGTCCAAGGGCCGCACCACGATCGTCATCGCCCACCGGCTGGCGACCGTGCGCAACGCCGACAAGATCGTCGTGCTCGACCAGGGAAAAGTCGTGGAGGAAGGCGACGACGCGACGCTCAAGTCCGGCGGCGGCGTCTACGAACGGCTGCGCCGGCTGCAGTTCGCGGCCGACGCGGCGGAGTAGCTACTCGCGCCCCAGCACCCGGTCGACGAAGAAGGAGCCGACCGCGGAGGGCGTGAAGTCCGCCTTGAACGCCTCGGGGTCGAAGTGATTTTCCGACCAGGTGAGGAAGTCGAGGCCTTCGGCTTCGCCCTCGGCGACGTATTTCTCCAGATAGGCGTCGAGAATGCCGGTGCGGCCGGCGCGCACGTGCAGGTATTTCGACGACAGCTGCCCCAAGGCTTGGGAGACCGGCTCCCCGAGGTGGAAGTGGCGATACAGCACCGCCATCAGACCGGCGCGGTCCGCCCCCGACTTGCAATGCATCAGGGCCGGGTAGCGGATCTCGTCGAACATCGCCTTGATCGTGCGCGGCACGTCCGGCCACAAGGGATCGCGGGAATTCACCCGGCAGGTGACGAGGTCCATGCCGAGCCGGGCGCAGGCGGCGCGTTCGAGAATGTGGAAGCTGGCCCGCGACACGCCGCGCAGATTGATCACGCTCTTGACCCCGCGCGCGGCCCAAATCTCGAGCTGGCGCGGGCTCGGCTGGTTGGATCTCCACATGTCCGGCCCGGCCATGTGCTTGTTTTGAAAGCCGAGTCGCAGGATGTGATGGTCCGCGAACAAGAACGCGGCGTGCGTCTTGAACCGCTTCCACGGCGTCGCCAGCCGGGCGGCGACCTCTTCGTCGGAAACCTCCGGCTCCGGCCAATAGCTCAAGGTGCGATGCATGACGGCGCGAGGTATAGGGCTCCGTCCCCCGGCGCAAGCGCGCGGCGAGGTTGACCGCCCCCGTCCGCCGCGTCTATCGACCGCCCCTTCGCGGCGCAGGAGGGGCGCGCCGCCTCACGGTGTATGCTGGGGACGATGCTGAAACGCCTCCTACGTTCAAGCGTCGTCCAAGCGGCGATCGGCGCCCTGCTGGCGGCCTACATGCAATTGGTGAAGGCCACGACCCGCTGGGACGTGCGCGGCCGCGACGTCGTCGAGCCGGTCTGGTCCGGCGGCCAAGGCGTGATCGGCTGCGTCTGGCACGCCCGCGTCCTGATGACGATCGCCGGCTGGCCGAAAAACGTGCAGCCGGCGACGATCCTGATTTCGCACTCGCCCGACGGCGAGTTCGTCGCCCGCGCCGCCAAGCACCACGGCATCGGCGTGATCCGCGGGTCGTCGCGGAATCCCAAGAAGACCAAACAAAAGGGCGGCCTGGCGGCGTTCCGCGCCATGGCCGAACACATCGCCGCCGGCGGCTGCATGGCGATGACGCCCGACGGGCCGCGCGGGCCGCGGATGCGCGCCGGCGTCGGCGCCGTGCGTCTGTCGAAAATGACCGGCGCGCCGATGATCGCTTTCGCCTGGGCGACGTCGCGCCAGATCGTGTTCGACAGTTGGGACCGGTTCATCCTGCCGTTGCCGTTCGGCCGCGGAGTGATCGTCTGGAAGGGCCCGGTCGCGGCGCCCGACGGCGACGCGCCGGAGGACGTCGAACGCGCGCGCGCCGCCATCGAAGCCGCCCTCAACACGGCCTCGCGCGAAGCCGACGAGGCCGTCGGGGCCGAAATCATCCAACCGGCGCCCCGGCCCGAACCGGAGGCCGCGCGCTGACCGAACGGCTGCCGTTCACCTTGGCCGTCTACCGCGCGGCGACCCGCGTGCTGTCGCCGATCGCGCCGTGGCTCCTCACGCACCGCGCCGCGCGCGGCAAGGAGGATCCGGCGCGCCTGGACGAACGGCTCGGCTTGCCGACGCGCAGCCGGCCCGGAGGCGCCCTGGTGTGGCTGCACGGGGCCAGCGTCGGCGAGTCGCTGATGTTGCTGCCGCTGATCGCGGCGATCCGCAAAGAGCGCCCGGAACTCGCCGTCCTGGTGACCACGGGCACGGTGACGTCGGCGGCGATGATGGCCAAGCGCCTGCCCAAGGGCGCCGTGCATCAGTACGCCCCGGTCGACCGGCCCGACGCGGTGCGGCGGTTTCTGGAATTCTGGCGCCCGTCGACGGCGGTGTTCGCCGAGTCCGAGCTGTGGCCGAACCTGATCCTCGAGGCCGAGGCGCGGGGCGTCGCCCTGGCGCTCGTCAACGCCCGCATGACGGCGAAATCACTGGCGCGCTGGACGCGCACGCCGGCCTCGGCCCGGCGCCTGCTGGACGCGTTCGCGTGGATCGCCGCGGCGGACGCGCGCACCGCGGACGGTCTCAGCCGCCTCGCCGGCCGTCCGGCGCCGGCCGTCGGCAACCTCAAGTTCGCCGCCGAGACGCCGGCCGTCGACGCGCATGAGCTGCGCCGCTTGCAGGCGGCGTTCGGCGAGCGCCCGGTGTGGCTCGCCGCCTCCACCCACCCCGGCGAGGACGAGATCGCGCTCAAGGCGCACGCGCAGCTGCGCGCCGCCAGCGGCGTCGAATGGGCGCTGATCCTGGCGCCGCGCCATCCCGAGCGCGGGCCCGACGTCGCCCGGCTGGCGCGCGCCGAGGGCTTTACGACGGCGCGCCGCGCCGCCGACGAACCGGTGACCGACGCGCAGGTCTACGTCGCCGACACGCTCGGGGAGATGGGTCTGTGGTTCCACCTCGCGGTCGCCGCGGTGATGGGCGGCAGCCTGGTCCGCGGCGTCGGCGGCCACAATCCGCTGGAGCCGGCGCTCGCACGCTGCGCGTTCATGGCCGGGCCCCACACCCACAATTTCGCCGGCTTGTATGACGAATTCATCGACGCCGGCGGCGCGGCGCGGATCGCGACCGCGCTTGAAATCGCCCAAGAGATCGAGGCGCTTGGGCCGGAACTGCTTTCTCAGCGGGTGGGCGCTGCGCACGCGGTGGCGGCGCGCGGCGCGTCCGTACTAGAGTCGGTGATGAGCGGTCTGCGGCCGCTTCTGCCGACGCCGGAGACGAGCGACCATGCGCGCGCCTGAATTCTGGAACCACGCCGACGGCCCCGGCGCCGCGCCCGTGCGGCGCGTGATGCTGGCGCCGGTCAGCTGGCTCTACCAGATCGGAGCCGGGGCGCGGTCGGTCGTGACCTCGTCGTTCAAAGCCAAGGCGCCGGTAATCTGCGTCGGAAATCTCACGGTCGGCGGCGCCGGCAAGACCCCGGTCGCGATCGCGGTCCTGAAGCGCCTGCGCGAAAAGGGCGTCGACGCCCACGCCCTGTCGCGCGGCTACGGCGGGCGCAAGATCGGCCCGGTGCTGGTCGAGCTCGACCGCCACAGCCACCGCGACGTCGGCGACGAGCCGCTGCTCTTGGCGCGCACCGGGCCGACGTGGGTGTCGAAAAGCAAGGCCGCCGGCGCCCGCGCCGCGACCCGCAACGGGGCCCAGGCGATCGTGCTCGACGACGGGTTTCAGAACCCGACCCTCTACAAGGACCTCAGCCTGGTGCTGATCGACGCCGGCGCCGGTCTCGGCAACGGGCGGGTGATTCCGGCCGGGCCGCTGCGCGAAAATCCGCGAAGCGCGTTGCGCCGCGCCGACGCCGTGATCCTCGTCTCCGCCGGACCGGAAGCCGACAAGCGCGCGGCGTGGCGCAACTATCTGCCCAAAGGCACGCCGGTCCTGGAAGCCACCCTGACGCCGGTCACGCCGCCGCCGCCGGGACCGGTGTTCGCGTTCGCCGGCATCGCCCGGCCGCAGAAGTTTCTCGATTCCCTGGTCCGCTGGGGCGCCGACCTCAAGGGCACGACGACGTTTCCCGACCACCACGCCTACACCGTCGCCGACCTGCGCTCGCTGCGCGAGACGGCGCGCCGCCACAACGCGTTGCTGTTGACCACCGAGAAGGACCACGTTCGGATCCCGACCGAGCTGCGGCGGCTGATCCACGCCTGGCCGGTGACCGCGGAGTTCGCCGACCCGGCGGCGCTCGACGCGCTGCTCGAACGCGCCGTCGCCCGCGCCGCGCAGCGCGCCTAGGCGCGATGGCGATCGCCCGCGACACCTCGTTGCCGCGCCGTCTGGAGGCGATCGCGTTCGACGGCTACCTCGGCGTCTGCCGCGGCCTCGGCCTCGACCGCGCGTCGGCCGCCGGGGCCGGCTTCGTCGGGGCCGTGGGGCCGCTGACGCCGCTGGTGAAGGTGGCGCGCACCAACATCAATCTCGCCTTTCCCGACATCTCGGCGGCCGACGAAAAGGCGCTGCTGAAGGCGCAGTGGAAGAATCTCGGCCGCACCTTCGCGGAATACCCGATGCTCTACGACCTGCGCGCCTTCGGCGACGACCCGCGGGTCACGATCGCCGGCGTCGACGTGCTCGACCAGGTCAAGGCGGACAAGTCCGGGGCGGTGTTCATCGGCGGGCATTTCGCCAACTGGGAGGTGATGTCGGCGGCGATCGTGCAGCGCGGCCTGCCGTGCCAGGTGACCTACCGCGAGATGAACAACTTCTGGGTCGAACGCCGCTTCGTCGAGATCCGCGCCAAGTACGGCGTCAAGAGCTTCGCCGCCAAGGGCAAGAAGGGCG
>JAJFFL010000290.1 GCA_021776705.1 Alphaproteobacteria bacterium | reverse complement strand
GCGCCGCCGCGACGGCGGCGTTCGTGGTCTTGCGATTCCTCAACGGCTACGGCGAGCCGGACGCCTGGGCCCCGCACGCGCGCGGGCCGGCGTTTTCGCTGATGGCGTTCGTCAATACGACGAAGTATCCGCCGTCGCTGATGTTCTTGCTGATGACGCTGGGCCCGGCGTTGGCGCTGGTTCCGCTGCTCGAGCGCTGGCGCGGCGTCGGCTCGGACGTGGTGCGCACCTTCGGCAAGGCGCCGTTCCTGTTCTACATCCTGCACATTCCGCTGATCCACGGCGCGGCGGAATTCAAATGGTGGCTCGTGGCGCGAAGCCACGACGGCTTCCGCTACTGGAACCCGTCGACCTGGCCGGAGGGCTACGCCTCGCCGCTGTGGCACGGGCTGCTGGCGACCGTGATCGTCCTCGCCCTGCTCTACCCGGTGTGCCGCGCCTTCGTCGCCTACCGCCGCACCCATGCGCAGTGGTGGCTGAGCTACCTCTAGGCGGCGGCCGGACCTCGGCGGCGCGCTTACTTCTTGCGCGCGTTTCCGGTCGACGACACGTGCGGTTTCGGCATGAACGTCGGCGCCGCGGTCGACTTCGCCGCCTTGTCCTGCTTCGGCTTCTTGGTCTCCTTGTTGGAGCGTTTTTGTCCCTTGGCCATGCCGGTCTCCTCAATTCGGGCGATGAATGATGCGCCGCCGGTCCCGTGAGGACCGACGGCGCATCGAAGCGGAGCGCATCGCCCCCTCAGCCACTCCGCTTCAAGCTAGTTGCTTCCGTCTTGCATGTCGTCCTGAACGTCTTCCGCAGCGTTCTCGATGCCCTGTCCGGCCGTCGACACGTCTTGGCCGGCGCCGCGGATCGTGTTGCACCCGGCGAGCGAGCCGCCGATGAGGGCGAACATGACGAACATCAGTTTTGAAGTTTTACCCATAAATCGTCTCCATTGTTGGTTTGGCATGTGACGTCGCGCCGAGCGTCGAGGCACGCCCGAAGTCCGTTCGGCGCGAACCGCGGGATCGGGCTGTCAGGTTCCGGCGTCCTACGCCGAGGTGGGACTGAAGCTACAACCGCGGTCCGGACTGTCCCCGCACGGCGCCGGCCACAAGCGTGACGCCGAACAGCAACAAAAACACCGCGAACAAGATCTGAGCGATCGACGACGCGTCGCCGGCGATCCCGCCGTAACCGAAGGCTGCGGCGAGGATCGCCACCACGAAAAAAATTGCGGCCCAGCGAAGCATCGCAAGCCTCCCAGTTAGAAGCAACGAACCGGTGCGTAAATAGGGTCCCGCCCGACCGACGTCGCCGCCAGCCGGGCGGGGGAGGTTAAGCTTTCGGCCGGAGCCGGTTGCGGGGGAGGGTCTTCCAGCCGTCGCCTAGGGTCTCAGCTTATCGCGTGCGCCGCCGACCGCTGTTCAATCCGGGACTCCGGAACCGCCCGAGGCGCGGCTATGACATGTCACCGACCGCCCGAATCGGCGCGAGCAACCACACGGCCGCGCGCCGAACGGGCATGCTTGTGATACACTCGCGTCCGCAACCGCCTCGAAGACGCTGTGCCGAAGGACACAGTCACGACGTGAACGGAGACCTCGCCGCCTTCCTCGCCTCCCCCGGCTCGGGGAGATCCAAGGTCTCATGCGCAGACCAGAACGCCATCTACAATCAGGGTGATGCGGCGGAGGCGCTCTTCTACATCGAGTCCGGCCGCGTCCAAGTCACGATCGTCTCGCCGCAGGGCAAGGAGGGCGTCGTCGCCATGTTGACGGCCGGCGACTTCGCCGGCGAAGCCTGCCTCGCCGGTCAGCCGGTTCATTTGGCGTCGGCGAAAGCGCTTGAGGACACCCGCCTCATTCGAATCGAAAAGGGCGCGATGAACGCCCTGCTGCGCTCCAATCCCGCGTTGGCCGAGCATTTCATGTCGTTCTTGTTGTCGCGCAACATCCAGATCGAGGCGGACCTCGTCGATCAGCTTTTCAACTCAAGCGAAAAGCGGCTCGCGCGCGTTCTGCTGTTGTTGGCGCAGTACGGCAAGGACGGAAAAATGGAGCTGGTGATTCCGAAAATCTCGCAGGAGACGCTGGCCGCGAAGGTCGGCACCACGCGGTCGCGGATCAATTTCTTCATGAACAAGTTCCGCGACCTCGGCCTCATCGAATACAACGGCGTGCTCCGGGTGCATTCGTCGCTGCTCAACGTGATCTTGCACGACTGACGGCGGCGGCTAGGCCGCCAGCGCTTCGCGGAGGCGGCGGTCGACGGCCTCGGCGCCGGCCTGGATCGCCAGATAGCGCTTCGGCGCCCCGACCTTGAGCCGCGCCCGCGCGGCGCCCAACGGCAGTTCGAGCAGCGCCTCCCAGTCGGCGCACAACAGGTCCTCCGCCGCCGCGCCCAAGCGCGCGCCCTCGCGCACGCACGCCCACACCGGCAAGCCGGGGTATTCGCGCCAGCCCTTGAACAGACCGCCGATCACCAGCGCCCCGAGTCCGAGGCTGTTGTTGATGCGGCGCGTGAACGCCAGCAGCGACAGCTCGCCGACGAAGTCGCGGCCGTAGCCGGTGAGCACATGGTAGAGGTCGTGGCTGTGGCGCGCGCGGTAGATGAACCGCGCCCGGTCCTCGCCGATGCGCTCCATGTTTTCGCCGGTCGAGTCCATCTCCTGCTGAAAGCCTTCCACCGACAGGCCCTCGCGGGTGACGAAGTCGAGGTAGGCCCGCCCGACGCTCCCCGACGGCAGCGCCGCGAGCTGATCGCGGTCGGCGAGCAGATACGCGAGGTCGGTTTTCTCGGCCAGCACCCGGGCGCCGACCGGGCTGGCTTCGAAGCGGCGGAAGTTTTTCTCCGCGATCGGTCCGTCGAGGGCGGCGGTGAGGCGGAACACCTCGTGCGTCGCCTCCTTGTCGCGCAGCACGCGCGCCAGAGCGACGAGCGCGGTGAACGGCTTGATGCGGCGGGAGAAGCGAGGGGCGGCGTCAGTCATCATCGGTCTCCAGGGAGGTGGCGGCGCGCGGCGCGCGCGCGGCCGCCGTGACGGCGGCGGCGAAGTCTTGGTCGTCGAGCAGATCCGGCCGCAGCGCCGCGACGGTGATCAGCATCACCCGCTTGTAGCTCGCGAACAGCGCCCTGGACTCGTCCTTGGCCGTCGACGTCTTGGCGACGTGGGCGGCGTAGCTGACGAAGGCGAAATGCAGATGCGTCAGAAGCGCGCCGTCGGCGAGGTCGAAGCGTTCGGCGAACTCGGCCGCCGTCAGCGCCCAGGCGTGGGCGCGGGCGCGCGCCAGCGCGTCGGCGACGTCGCGCGATTCCGCCGCCCCGTCGGCCATCGCCAGCATCACCCGCACGGTGTCGGTCATCGGATCGCGGGCCAGCTCCAAGGTGAGGTCGAAGAAGGCTTCGAGCTGCGCGCGCGGCGTCGCCTGTTCGACCAGGCCCTTGGCGAAGCGGCGGGCGCTCTCGCGGATCGATTCCTCGATCATCGCCGCCGCCAGCCCGGCCTTGTCGCCGAAGTGGTGGTAAAGCGAGGCCGCCGAAACGTCGGCGCGCTTGCAGATCGCCGAGATCGACAGCGCCGCGTAGCCGCCGTCGCGCACCAGCTCCAGCCCCGCGGCGATGATCCGATCGCGGCTCATCACCCCGCGCGCCGTCATCCGCCGGTCCGCCGCGTGGGCGGGGGCCAAGGGAACGACGTTGGATTCGTTGGCGGTTTCGGGCATCTGCTCAAGAATTAGAACGATCACTCCAGTACGTATAGAACGATCGCTCTAGTTGGGCAAGGGCTTTGCGCGCGACGGTCATCCGGGAAGCCGGCGCCGGGCGCCGGGCGCCGCCGCCGCCGCCCCTTTTCCAAACCCGACGCGCCGTGCTTTTGTTCGCGCCATGAAGTCCGGCAAGACCGTCGACGACATC
>JAJFFL010000289.1 GCA_021776705.1 Alphaproteobacteria bacterium | reverse complement strand
GCGTTCTTGATTCTGGAAACGCTGATGATCGGCGTCTTCTGCGCGCTCGATCTGATTTTGTTCTACCTGTTCTTCGAGGGCGGTCTGATCCCGATGTTCCTGATCATCGGGGTCTGGGGCGGGGCGAACCGGGTCTACGCGGCGTTCAAGTTCTTTCTTTATACGCTGCTCGGCTCGGTGCTGATGCTGGTGGCGATCATCGCCATGTACGTCACCGCCGGCACCACAGACATCCCGACCCTGCTGCAGCACGAGTTCGCGGCCGCGATGCAGACCTGGCTGTGGCTGGCGTTCTTCGCGTCGTTCGCGGTCAAAATGCCGATGTGGCCGGTGCACACCTGGCTTCCCGACGCCCACGTCGAAGCGCCGACGGCGGGCTCGGTGATCCTGGCCGGCGTGTTGTTGAAAATGGGCGGCTACGGATTCCTGCGGTTCTCGCTGCCGATGTTTCCGGACGCCAGCGCGCTGTTCCAACCGCTGGTGTTCGTGCTTTCGGTGATCGCCATCGTCTACACGTCGCTGGTGGCGTTCCGGCAAGTCGACATGAAGAAGCTGATCGCCTACTCGTCGGTCGCCCACATGGGCTTCGTGACCATGGGCATTTTCGCGCTCAACCCGGAGGGGGTGCAGGGCGCGGTGTTCCAGATGCTGTCGCACGGCGTGATTTCCGGCGCGCTGTTCTTGATCGTCGGCGTCATCTACGACCGCATGCACACGCGCGAGATCGCGGCCTACGGCGGCCTCGTCCACCGAATGCCGATCTACGCCATGGTGTTCATGCTGTTCACGCTCGGCAACGTCGGCCTGCCGGGCACGTCGGGCTTCATCGGCGAGATCTTGACCATGATCGGCGCCTACAAGGCGTCGACCTGGGTCGCGTTCGGGGCCGCGACCGGGGTGATCTTGTCGGCGGTCTACGCCTTGACCCTGTACAAGAAGGTGGTGTTCGGCGAGATGACCAACACCAAGCTGGCCACGATCCAGGACCTCAACCGTCGCGAGATGGCGACGTTCGCGCCGCTGGTCGTCGCGACGCTGGTGATGGGCGTCTACCCGGTCATCGTGACCGACTTGACCGCGCCGTCGGTGGACGCGCTTCTGGCGCACGTCGCCGCGGCGCTGAATTGAGACGAGGCTGATGGACGTCGCAACCCTCACCGCCAGCCTGCAGCTCGCCGCGCCGGAGGTCATGCTCGCCGTCGGCGCCATGGCGCTGCTGATGTTCGGCGTCTTCGCCGGCGACCGCGCCGCGATGCTGGTCAACGCCGCGGCGACGCTGCTGGTGTTGGCGGCCGGCGCGGCGGCCCTGTTCTACGTCCCCGCGGACGGCGGCGAGGCGTTTTCCGGGTCGTTCGTCGTCGACCCGTTGGCGACCTACGCCAAGGTGCTGATCGCGGCCATGGCGGCCGCGGCGCTGGTGCTGTCCTCGACCTACCTGCAGAACGAAAAGCTGGCGAAGTGCGAATACCCGGTGCTCGTGGTGCTCGCCGTCCTCGGCATGATGATGATGGTGTCGTCGCGCGACCTGATCGCGCTCTACATCGGCATCGAACTGCAATCGCTGGCGCTCTACGTGCTCGCGGCGTTCAACCGCGACAGCCTGCGGGCGTCGGAGGCGGGGCTGAAGTACTTCGTGCTCGGCGCCTTGTCGTCGGGGCTGCTGCTCTACGGCGCCTCCCTGATCTACGGCTTCGCCGGGTCGACGCAGTTCACCGAGATCGCGATCGCGTCGGGCGAACCGTCCATCGGCCTGATCTTCGGCCTCGTGTTCTTGTTGTCGGGGTTGGCGTTCAAGATCTCTGCCGCGCCGTTCCACATGTGGACGCCGGACGTCTACGAAGGCGCCCCGACGCCGGTGACGGCGCTGTTCGCGGCCGCCCCGAAGCTGGCCGCCATCGTCTTGATCGCGCGCACGCTGTTCGAGCCGTTTCCGGTCCTGTCGGACGAATGGCGCCAGGTGCTGATGGCGATTTCGGCGCTGTCCATGGGCGTCGGCGCGTTCGGCGCCTTGGCGCAGACCAACATCAAGCGCCTGATGGCCTATTCCTCGATCGCCAACATGGGCTTCGCCCTGGTGCCGCTGTGCGCGGGCACCCTGAAGGGCGTCGAGGGCATGCTGATCTACATGACCATCTACGTCGTCACCACGACCGGAATCTTCGCCTGCATCCTCGCCATGCGGCGGCGCGAAGGCATGGTGGAGGAGATCTCCGATCTCGCCGGTTTGTCGAAGACCCACCCGGGCTTGGCCACCGCGTTGACGGTGTTGTTGTTCTCGATCGCCGGCGTGCCGCCGCTCGCGGGCTTCTTCGGCAAGCTCTACGCCTTCATCCCGGCGATCGAAGCGGGCCTGTATTGGCTCGCCGTCTTCGGCTTCCTGATGACGGTCGTGGCGGCGTTCTACTATTTGCGGCTGATCAAGCTGATCTGGTTCGACGAAGCCGAGCAGCCGCTGATCGCGGCCCCGCGGGAAGCCAACCTGATCGCCGCCGGATCGGCGTTGGTGGTGTTTCCGATCCTCATTTTGCCGTTCGCCGCCGGTCCGGGGCTGGAGCTGATCTCCTACGCCGCCGGATCGTTGTTTTGACCGTGATGGACGGCGCGCCCGCCATCCTCGCTCTCACGGAGATCGACAGCACCAACGCCGAAGCGCGTCGGCGCCTCGACAGCGGCGGGCCGGCGCCGTTCTGGAGCATGGCCGAGCGGCAGACCGCCGGCCGCGGCCGGCGCGGCCGGTCTTGGCACAGCGACGCCGGCAATCTGTTTCTCAGCGGCGGCTTTCGGCTCGACCGGCCGGTCGGCGACGTCGCGCAACTGTCGTTCGCCGCCGCGCTGGCGGTGGCGGGATGTCTGGACACCGCCCTCGACCCGGCGGTCGTGCGCTTCAAGTGGCCGAACGACGTGCTGGTCTCCGGCCGCAAGTGCGCCGGCGTGCTGCTTGAGTCGTCGCCGTGGAAAAGCGGCGTCGCCCTGGTCGTCGGGGTCGGCGTCAATCTGGTGTCGGCGCCCGACGACACGACCCTTCCGGCGACGAGCGTGGTCGCCAACGGGGCCCGGTGCGCGGTGGACGCGATCCGCGCGGCCGAGCACGTGATCACCGAATTCGAAGCCTGGCGCGCGATTTGGGCGCGCGACGGATTCGCCCCGTTGCGCCAAGCCTGGCTCGCCCGCGCCTCGGGTTTGGGCGAGCCGGTGCAGGCGCGGCTCGGCTCCGAGACCGTGACCGGAACGTTTTCGGACCTGGACGAGGAGGGCGCCCTCGTCCTAGCAACGCACGCCGGAGTGCGACGGGTGCGCGCCGGCGAAGTGATCTTCCCCGCCATGGACAAGGCGACCTAAGGCATGCTCCTGGCCATCGACAGCGGCAACACGAACACGCTTTTCGCCGTCCACGACGGCGACACGTGGCGCGCGCAATGGCGCGCCGCCACCGACCCGACCCGCACCGCGGACGAGTACGCGGTCTGGCTGCACCAGCTGATGAGCATGCACGACCTGGCGTTCGGCGATCTGTCGGCGTGCGTCATCTCCACGGTCGTGCCGCAATCCCTGTTCCATCTCAGAAACCTAGTGCGCCGCTACATCGAGGTCGAACCGATGGTGGTCGGCGAGGACGGCGTCGACATCGGCGTCGAGGTCCGCATCGACCGCCCGGGCGACGTCGGCGCCGACCGGCTGGTCAACGCCGTCGGCGCCGCCGTCAAGTACAAGGGGCCGCTTCTGATCGTCGACTCGGGCACGGCGACGACCATCGACGTCATCGCCGAGGACGGCGCCTTCGAGGGCGGCATCATCGCGCCGGGCGTCAACCTGTCGCTGCAGGCGCTGCACATGGCCGCGGCGAAGCTGCCGCGGGTGGCGATCAAGCGGCCCGACCGGGTGATCGGCAAAGACACCGTCGGGGCCATGCAGTCGGGCGTCTTCTGGGGCTACATCGACCTCATCGACGGCCTCATCGGCCGCATCGAAGACGAATACGGGCGCACCTTGACGGTGATCGGCACCGGCGGCGTCGTCTCCTTGTTCGAGGACGCCTCGGTGCGCATTCAGCACTACGACCCCGACATCACCATCCGCGGCCTGTACGAAATCTGGAAGCGCAACGAAGGCGCGGCCGCGTGAGCGGCGACGAGCTGGTCTTTCTGCCGCTCGGCGGCTCCGGCGAGATCGGCATGAATCTGAACCTCTACGGGTTCGGGCCGCCGGACGCGCGCAAGTGGATCGTCGTCGACCTCGGGGTCACCTTCGGCGACCTGACGACGCCCGGCGTCGACGTGATCATGCCGGACATCTCGTTTCTGGAGGAGATCGGCGACGACCTGCTGGCGATCGTGCTGACGCATGCGCACGAGGACCACATGGGCGCGGTGGCGCATCTGTGGCCGCAGCTCAGGGCGCCGATCTACGCCACCCCGTTCACCGCCTGGCTGGTGCGCGACCGCTTGTCCGAGAAGGGGCTCCTGGACGAGGCGCCGGTGACCGAGATCCCGCTCGACGCGCGCTTCACCATCGGGCCGTTCGATCTGCAGATGATCACCATCACGCATTCGATTCCGGAACCCAACGGGATCGCCATCCGCACGCCGCTCGGCCTGGTGCTGCACACCGGCGACTGGAAGATCGACCCGGACCCGATGATCGGCGAACCGACCGACATCGCGGCGCTGCGCGCCATCGGCGACGAGGGCGTGCTCGCCATGATGTGCGACTCCACCAACGTCTTTAATCCCGGTTCGGCGGGCTCGGAAGGCGACGTGCGCGAGGAGCTGATCAAGGTCGTCGGCGAATGCACGGGCAAGGTGGCGATCGCGTCGTTCGCCTCCAACGTCGCCCGCATGGAGTCGGCGATCAAGGCCGCCGAAGCCAACGGCCGCCGCGTCTGTCTGGTCGGACGCTCGATGCACCGGATGTCGAACGCGGCGAAAGCGGTGGGGCTCTTGAAGTCGGTCAAGGGGTTCATCGACGAAGACGACGCCGGAAGTTTCCCCGACGACAAGATCCTCTACCTGTGCACCGGCAGCCAGGGCGAACCGCGCGCCGCCCTGTCGCGGATCGCGTCGGGCGAACACCGCAACGTCTCGCTCGGCGACGGCGACACGGTGGTGTTTTCCTCTCGGGTCATCCCCGGCAACGAGATCGGCATCTTCGAACTGCAGAACAAGCTCGCCGACCGCGGGGTTCATCTGGTCGGAGAAAAGCTGCGCCACGTGCACGTCTCCGGCCACCCGTGCCGCGACGAGCTCAAGCAGATGTACCAGTGGGCGCGGCCGAAGATCGCGGTGCCGGTGCACGGCGAGCGGCGCCACCTGCTGGAGCACGCCGATCTGGCGCGCGAGATGCAGGTCTCGCAGGCGATCGCGCCGCGCAACGGCGACATCATCCGCTTGGCCCCGGGCCCGGCCGAGGTCATCGACGAGGCGCCCGCCGGCCGCCTGCATCTCGACGGCCCGTTCCTGGTGCCGGCCGACGCCGACAGTCTGCGCGAGCGCAAGAAAGTCGCCTTCAACGGCCAGATCACCATCGCGGTCGCGCTCGACGACGGCGGCAAGATCGTCGACGGGCCGGACGTGCGCGCCTACGGCCTGCCGGACCCGGCCGGTTTTCCGCTCGAAGGCTTTCTCGACGACGCCGCCGACGAGGCCGAGCGCGCGGTCGGCAAGATGAAGGCGGCGGACCGTGAAAACGACGAACAGGTCGAGGACACGCTGACGCGCGCGGTGCGCAAGATGGCGCGCGAGACCTACGGCAAGCGGCCGCTGATCGACGCCGTGGTGATGCGGGTCTGACCGCGATGACCGCCGGCGCCGTCCTCCGCCCGATGACCGCCGCCGACGCCGCCGACGTGTTGCGCATTTACGCCGAGGGCATCGCCACCGGCGACGCCACGTTCGAGGCCGAGGCCCCAGGCTGGGCGGCGTGGGACGCCGCGCACGCGCCGGAGCCGCGGCTGACGGCCGAGGTCGACGGCGCGGCCGCCGGCTGGGCGGCGCTCAAGCCGACGTCGGTGCGCCGGGTCTACCGTGGCGTCGGCGAAGTGATCCTCTACGTCGCCGCGGCCGCCCGCGGCCACGGCCTCGGGCGGGCGCTGCTCACCCGTCTGATCGCCGACGCCGAGCGCTGCGGCTTCTGGTCGGTGCGGGCCGGGATCTTTCCCGAAAACGCCGCTTCGATCCGGCTGCACCTGGCCTGCGGCTTTCGCGAGGTGGGCCGCTTCGAGCGCGTCGGCTATATGAGACACGGAGCCCGCGCCGGAACCTGGCGCGACACCGTGCTCCTGGAGCGCCGCAGCGCTGTGGTCGGAACGGAGGGCGACGTATGAGCTTGGGACGCTTGAACCACGTCGGAATCGCCGTGCCGTCGCTTGACGAAGGCGTCGCGCGCTACGAACGGATGTTCGGCGTGACCGAAATCTCCGAGGTCATCGAACTGCCGGAGCAGGGCGTGCGGGTGCGGTTCGTGGAGACGCCCAACAGCCAGATCGAGCTCTTGGAGCCGATGGGCGAAAACTCGCCGGTGGCGAAGTTTCTCGAACGCCACCCGCAAGGCGGCCAGCACCACGTCTGCTTCGAGGTCCCTGACGCCCACGCCGCCAAGGCCGAGTTCGAGGCCAAGGGCGTCCGCGTCCTCAGTCCGCCGCGCGTCGGCGCCCACGGGACGCTGGTGATCTTCCTGCACCCCAAGGACATGGGCGGCGTGCTGACGGAGCTGATGGAGCCGGTGGCACGCGCATGACCGCCACCGCCGCCACACACCGAGTCTTCGCCGGCGCCCCCGACTCGGTGTCGTTCAAGAAGCTGCGCAAGCGGATCGTGCGCAATGTCGCCGACGTGATCGCGACCTACGGGCTTCTGCCGACGGACGGGCGCCGTCCGCGCTGGCTGGTGTGCCTGTCGGGCGGCAAGGACTCCTACGGGCTGCTCGCCGCGCTGCTCGACTTGCAGCATCAGGGCTCCCTGCCGGCGGATCTGCTCGCCTGCAACCTCGACCAGGGCCAGCCGAACTTTCCCAAGCACGTGCTGCCGGAGTTTCTGACGCGTCTCGGCGTCGCGCACCGCATCGTGACGGAGGACACCTATTCCATAGTCACGGACAAGGTCCCGGAAGGGCGCACCTATTGCTCGATGTGCTCGCGCCTGCGCCGGGGAATTCTTTACCGCGTCGCGCGCGAGGAGGGCTGCGCGGCGATCGTGCTCGGCCACCACCGCGACGACGCGCTCGAAACTTTTTTGATGAACCTCTTCCACGGCGGCCGCCTCGCCGCCATGCCGCCGAAGCTGCTCAACGACGAGGGCGATCTTCTGGTCCTGCGGCCGCTGCTGACCACCGCCGAGGCCGACCTCGCCAAGTTCGCCGCAGCGCTGAAGTTCCCGATCATTCCGTGCGACTTGTGCGGCTCCCAGGACGGGCTGCAGCGGCAGCAGATGAAGGCGTTGCTTGACGACTGGGAACGGCGATCGCCGGGCCGCCGCGCGGTGATGTTTCGCGCCCTGCAGCAGGTGCGCCCGTCGCACCTCGCCGACCCAAGCCTGTTCGACTTCTCCGGCCTCGCCGCCGCCGTATCTGAAACCGAAACCGCGGAGTAGGGTGTCGGCATGGGAATCGTCTCCGGCGTTGTGACCTATCTGCTGATTTGGTGGGTGGTGTTCTTCATGGTCCTGCCGCTCGGCGTGCGCGGGCAGTGGGAGGACGCGGACATGGTCGCCGGCACCGAGCCGGGCGCCCCGGTGTCCGCGCACCTCGGCAAGAAAGCGCTGCTCGCCACCGCCGTCGCCGCGGCGCTGTGGCTGGCGGTGTTTTTGCTGATCACGTTCGGGCCGTTCTCGCTCGAGGACCTCAAGGCGCCCTGGGGCCCGAACGCCTAGACGGACGCGGCGGCGCGCAGCGCCGCGAGGCGGTCGTCGAAACGCCGGCCAAGGGGCAGGCCGTCGAGCACCCGCAGCCGGTCCAGCGCCGCCGCCGTGTCGTCGCGCACCGCCACGAACACCGCCTGATCGCGCGCGTGGGCGGCGGCGATAATCTCTTCAAGCGCCAGCGCCGCGCTCATGTCCGCGTAACCGATGCCGGTGAGGTCGAGCACCAGGGCGTCGGCCGAGGTGTCGGCGCGCCGCTGCATTTCGCGCGCCGAGGCGAAGGAGAACGAGCCGGCGAGGCTGGTGACCCGGATCGGCCGCGGCGCGCCCGCCAGGACCGCGCGCTCGTCGTCGCTGAGGTCGCCGCCGTCGGCGTCGGCGTGACGGATGCGGGCGAGTTCTTCAGTTTCGCGTTGGCGCGCCGAGGCGAATCCGGCCGCGATCAGACCGACCGCCACCGCGGTGATCAGGTCGACGCCGACGGTGAGCGCGAACGTCAGCAGCATCACGGCCGCCTTTTCGCGCGGCGCCCGGTGGAGCCGTTTGAGAAAGCCCCAGTCGATGATGTCCCAGCCGACTTTCAGCAAGATCCCGGCGAGGGCCGCGAGCGGAATCTGAGCGGCGAGGGGGCCGAGCCCGGCGGCGACGGCGATCAAGACCACGGCGTGCACGATCCCCGAGACGCCCGAGACGCCGCCGGCGCGGATGTTGACGACCGTGCGCATCGTCGCCCCGGCTCCGGGCAGGCCGCCGAACAGGCCGGCGACGGCGTTGCCCAAGCCCTGGCCGATCAACTCGCGGTCGGAATCGTGACGGGTGCGGGTGATCGAATCCGCGACCAGCGAGGTCAGCAGGCTGTCGATCGATCCCAGCAGCGCCAGCGTCAAGGCGGCGGCGACGATCTCGGGAAGGTCGGCGAGCGGCGCGCTCGGCGCGATCAGGCCGGGAAGCGCCTGCGGGATGGCGCCGATGCGCGCCGCGTCGGGAAACACGAACACCGCCGCCAGAGTCCCGATGGCCAGCGCGGCCAGCGGCGGCGGAACCCAGCGGCGCAGCGGCCGCGGCCAGCCGATCACGATCGCCAGCGCGATCGCGCCGACGGCGGCGGCGTCGACCACCGCCCGGCCCGGCAGCTCGATCAGGGCGGCGACGGCGGCCAGCGGCGCCGACTCGGACGGGACCCCGACCAGCGGCGCGATCTGCAACAAGATGATGATCACGCCGATCCCGGTCATGAACCCGGACACCACCGACGCCGGCGTATACTTGATGTAGCGGCCGAGCCGCGCGGCCCCGAACAGCATCTGCAACACGCCGCCGAGCGACACGATGGTGAAGGCTTCCGCCATGTTGTCGGCGTGCAGCGTGACCACCGCCGCGAACACCACGGTCATCGGACCGGTGGGGCCGGAGATCTGCGCCGGCGTGCCGCCGAACAGGGCCGCGAACAAGCCGACGGCGACGGCCCCGTAGAGCCCCGCCATGGCGCCGGCCCCCGACGCGACGCCGAACGCCAAGGCGAGCGGCAAGGCGACGACGGCGGCGGTCAAACCGCCGAACAGGTCGCCCCGGAGCTGGTCGAACCGGAGATCGTTGAACAGGCGCATGGTCTATAAAGCGGCGGGCCGGACGGCCCTCGAACCCTATCGGTGCGCCGTCGCGGACGGCTCTGTCAACGCGGCGACGGCGGCCTGAGGCGATGCGCCGCTGTCCCGCTTCGCGCTTGCGAAGGGGAAAGGCGGCGGTCTATCAACCGCGTTCTTCGTCAATTTCCCAACCGCTCAAGGTCTTCATGCGTCTGTCCCGCTATTTTCTGCCGGTGATGAAAGAGACCCCGGCCGAAGCGACGATCGTGTCGCACCAGCTGATGCTGCGTGCCGGCATGATCCGCCAGGAGGCCGCCGGCATTTACGCC
The DNA here is from genome assembly GCA_021776705.1 of Alphaproteobacteria bacterium. Lineage (GTDB taxonomy): Bacteria > Pseudomonadota > Alphaproteobacteria > Caulobacterales > Maricaulaceae > JAJFFL01. Next base: position 1,055 of record JAJFFL010000289.1, on the reverse strand, counting down.
TGGCTGCCGCTCGGCCACCGGGTGCTGAAGAAGATCGAGCAGATCGTCCGCGAGGAGCAGGACCGCGCCGGGGCCGTCGAAATGTTGATGCCGACGCTGCAGCCGGCAGACTTGTGGCGCGAAAGCGGGCGCTACGACGACTACGGCCAGGAGATGCTGCGCATCGTCGACCGGCAGGAGCGCGACTTGCTCTACGGGCCGACGAACGAGGAGATGATCACCGAGATCGTCCGCGCCTCGACGCGTTCCTACAAGGAGCTGCCGAAGCTTCTGTACCACATTCAGTGGAAGTTCCGCGACGAGACGCGGCCGCGCTTCGGGGTCATGCGCGGGCGCGAATTCCTGATGAAGGACGCCTATTCCTTCGACGTCGACGAAGCCGCCGCACGCGCCGCCTACAACAAGATGTTCGTCGCCTACCTCAACACCTTCGCCCGCATGGGACTGAAGTCGGTGCCGATGCGCGCCGACACCGGCCCGATCGGCGGCGACCTCAGCCACGAGTTCATCATCCTGGCGGAGACCGGCGAGAGCCAAGTCTATTGCCACGCCGATCTCATCGGCATGGACGCGCCCGGTCCCGACGTCGACTGGGACGGCGACCTGCAGCCGCTCGTCGACCAACGCACCGCGCTCTACGCGGCCACCGACGAGATGCACGACGCGGCCGCGTTCGACGCCGTTCCGGAGACCAAACGCCTGTCGGCGCGCGGCATCGAAGTCGGCCACATTTTCTACTTCGGGACCAAATACTCCGAACCGATGAAGGCTGGCGTCACCCATCCCGACGGTCAGGTGCGGCCGGTGCACATGGGCTCCTACGGGGTCGGCGTGTCGCGGCTCGTCGGCGCCGTCATCGAGGCGAACCACGACGCCAAGGGCATCGTCTGGCCCGACGCCGTCGCGCCGTTCGGGGTCGGGATCGTCAACCTGAAGGCCGGCGACGCCGACACCGACGCCGCCTGCGCCACCGCCTATGACGCGCTGACCAAGGCCGGCAAGGAGCCGCTCCTCGACGACACCGACGACCGCGCCGGGGCCAAGTTCGCGACCAT
>JAJFFL010000288.1 GCA_021776705.1 Alphaproteobacteria bacterium | reverse complement strand
AGGTCGCCAAGCACGGCAACCGCGCGGTGTCGTCGAAATCCGGGTCGTCGGAGGTGCTGGCGGCGCTCGGCGTCAACATCGAGGCGTCGCCGGCCGCGGTGGCGCGCTGCATCGACGTCGCCGGCGTCGGATTCCTGTTCGCGCCGGCCCATCACGCGGCGATGCGCCACGTCGCCGGGGCGCGCAAGTCGCTCGGCCTGCGGACGATTTTCAACATGATCGGCCCGCTGGCCAACCCGGCGGGCGCGCGCCGGCAGCTGCTCGGCGTCTACGATCCCAAGCTGCTGCGCCCGGTCGCCCTCGCCCTCAAGGAGCTCGGCGCGGTACGCGCCCTGGTCGTGCACGGCTGCGACGGGCTCGACGAAATCACCACCACCGGCCCGACCCGCGTCGCGGCGCTCGCCGACGGCGAGATCGCGGAGCTCAAGATCACGCCGGAAGCGGTCGGGATCGCGCGCGCGACGCTCGCCGACCTCAGGGGCGGCGGACCGGACGACAACGCCGCCGCGATCGCCGACTTGCTCGACGGCGCCGCGGGGCCGTTCCGCGACATCGTGGCGCTCAACGCCGGCGCCGCTCTGCAGGTCGCCGAACTCGCCGACACCTGGGAGGACGGCGTCGCCGCGGCCCAGGCGGCGATCGACGACGGCCGCGCCAAGCAGGCGCTGCGGCTTCTGGTCGACACCTCGCACGCGGCGCCGTGAACGCGCTCGAGAGCATTCTCGCCTACAAACGCGACGAAGTCGCCGCGCTGCGCCGGGCGCGCTCCGCGGCTTCGCTCGAAGGCGACGCCCAGGCGGCGACGCCGCCGCGCGGCTTCCGCGCCGCCCTCGCGGCGGCGGCGGCGGCCGGGCGCGTCGGGCTGATCGCGGAAGTGAAAAAAGCCAGCCCGTCGCGGGGCGTCATCCGCACCGACTTCGACCCCGAGGCGATCGCGCGCGCCTACGCCGCCGGCGGCGCGACCTGCCTGTCGGTGCTCCCCGACGCGCCGAGTTTCAAGGGCGCGCCGCAATATCTGACCCTGGCCCGCGGCGTCTGCGCCCTGCCGGTGCTGCGCAAGGATTTCCTGATCGACCCGATCCAGGTGGTCGAGGCCCGCGCCCTCGGCGCCGACGCGGTCCTGATCATCCTCGCCGCCGTCGACGACGCGCTGGCCGCCGACCTGGCGGCCGAATCGCTGCGCCTCGGCATGGACGCCTTGGTCGAGGTCCACGACGTCGCGGAGATGCAGCGCGCCGCCCGGCTCGGCGCCGACCTGATCGGCATCAACAACCGCGACCTGACCCGCTTCGAGGTCGACCTCGGGGCCACCGGGACGCTCGCCCGGCTCGCGCCCGGCGCCGCGCTTCTGGTTTCGGAATCAGGGATTTCAACCGCCTCGGACATCGCCGAGGTCGTCGCCGCGGGGGCGTCCGCCGTGCTCGTCGGCGAAAGCCTGATGCGGCGGCCCGACGTCGAGCGCGCCACCCGCGACTTGCTGGCCGGCGGCGGCTCCGCTTGACAATCCGTCAGAACAATTACAGAACAGATTCGGACGTTGACGATTTGTTCCTCGGAGAGGACGCCATGCTCACGCCGAAACAACATGAACTTCTGCTCTTTATCCACAAGCGGATCAAAGAGACCGGGGTGTCGCCCTCGTTCGACGAGATGAAGGGGGCGCTCAATCTGGCGTCCAAGTCCGGCATCCACCGCCTGATCACGGCGCTTGAGGAGCGCGGCTTTCTGCGTCGCCTGCCGCACCGCGCGCGGGCGCTGGAGGTGGTCAAGCTGCCCGGCGACGCCGCGCCCGGAGAGGTCGTCGACTTCGCCGCCGCCAAGGCCGCCAAGCACGACCGACGGTCGCCGTCCGCCGCCGGCGACGCCACCATCGACATTCCGCTACTCGGCCGCATCGCCGCCGGCACCCCGATCGAAGCGATCCAGCACGAGATCTCGCGGGTGCCCGCGCCGGCGATGATGATCGGCAAGGGCGAGCATTTCGCGCTCGAGATCAAGGGCGACTCGATGATCGACAAAGGCATCCTCGACGGCGACACGGTGATCATCCGACGCGCCGACGCGGCGGATTCCGGCGACATCGTCGTCGCCCTCGTCGACGAGCAGGAAGCCACCCTCAAGACCTTGCGCAAGCGCGGCGCGACGGTGGCGCTCGAAGCCGCCAATCCCGAACATCCGACCCGCGAACTGCCGGCGGACCGGGTGCGGGTGCAGGGCAAGCTTGTCGGCTTGCTGCGCCGCTACCACTAGACCTCGCCCGGGCGGCTACGGCCGCCCCGGCGTCCACGGGCGCGCGGCGCGGGCTTGCGCCACGCGCGCCCGGCCGCGGTTGAAAAACACCAGCCGCCCGCCGCCGCCGTCGGCCAGCAGCGCGTCGCAGCGCCGCGCGACCCGCTCCGGAGTTCGGAACCGCGCCACCACCACGTGGGCGCGCCCGCAATCCTCGAGGATCGCTTCCGGGTCGGCGACCACGGACAGGCGCACGCCGTCGACGTCGCCGCCGCATCCCCAGGGGTCGCAGGTTAAGCGCTCCGCCAGCGGCCGCGGCGTCTCGCCGTCGCGGCCGAGCCGGCGCAGGAACAGATCCGCGCCGTAGCGGTCGCCGCTTTCGATCCGGGCGTAAACGCCGCCATCGTCGGCGATCACCACCGAGCCGCCCTCGCCGACCCACACCTGCGGCCGCGGCCCTTCCTTCCACGCCGCCAACGCCAGCAGCGCCAGGGCTCCGGCGGCGCGCCGCCGGCCGCGGCCGAGCGCCGCTCCCAACGCCAGGCCGGCGGCGACGCACAACAGCGCCAGCGGCGGCGCCGCCGGGGCCGGCGCGGCGCCGCCGCTGGCGCGCTCCGCCGTCGCGGCGACCGCGAGCACCAAGTCGAGGCCGGTCGACGCCACCTGCGCCGGCGCGTCCTCGAGACCAAGCGGCGCCAGCGCCCCGGCGATCGTGGCGCTGGGCATGACGACCGCTGAAAACACCGGCATCGCCAGCAGGTTGGCGGCGAATCCGGCGGGCGCGATGCGGTTGAAGTGGTAGGCGGCGAACGGCCCGGTGGCGAGACCCGCGACGAGGCTCGACAAGGCGAGGCCGCGGACGAAGCGCCATGTGGCGCCGGCGACGCCCTTGCCGCGCGGCGGCGCCGGCCCGCGCCGCCGACGCAGCTGTTCAAACACCGCGACGAGGGCCGCGGT
>JAJFFL010000287.1 GCA_021776705.1 Alphaproteobacteria bacterium | reverse complement strand
CTCGAAAAAATGTGGGGCCTCGAACCCGCCGCGCCGGCGGCCAACTAGGCCGGCCGCGTGAAGCTGACGGTCGTGGCCGCCGGACGGATCCGTTCGGGACCGGAACGGGACATGATCGACGACTACGCGGCGCGCGCGACCGCCGCCGGCCGCGGGGTGGCGCTGGGCCCGCTCGAGGAAATACAGGTCGAACCGAAGAAAACCGACAAGACGTCCGTCACCGCGGCGATTTTCGCGCGCGTCTCCGAGGGCGCCGCCCTGGTCGTGCTCGACGAACGCGGCACGGCGCTGACCTCGCCGGACTTCGCCGCCGCCCTGGCGGCGTGGCGCGACGGCGGCCGGCGCGAAACGGCGTTCGTGATCGGCGGCGCCGACGGGTTCGAGGCCGACGCCCGGCGCCGCGCCGACCTGGTTTTGGCGTTCGGGCCGCAGACCTGGCCGCACAAGCTCGCCCGGGCGATGCTGTGCGAACAGATCTATCGCGCCGTGTCGATTCTCGCCGGATCGCCCTACCATCGCGACTGAACGCCCGATTCGCTTAACCCACCGCAGGTAGCGTCGCCGCATGCGCGTCTTCGGACCCCTCATCGTCGCTGTCGCCGCGGCTGTCGCCGGCGCCGGGTCGCCGCCCACGCCGCCGCCCGACCCGGCCGAAGCCGCGCGGCTGGAGCGGGAAAGCGAGACCCGCCGCGGCGAAGCCGACCGCCTCAACGCCGACGCCGAAGCCGTCGCCGCCGAAATCTCCCGGCTGCAAGCCCTTCTCGTCGACGCCGCGCGCGACCAGAACGCCAACGAGGAAAACGCCCTCGCCGCGAGCCGGCGGCTCGGGGCCTTGTCAGCTGAAGAGGAGCGCCTGCGCGCCGCCTTGATTGGCGACCGCGAAGCGTTGATCGACATCATCAGCGCCCTGCTGCGAGTCGAACGCGGCCGGCCGCCGACGATCGTCGCCAAGCCGGGCGACGCCGCCGCGGCCGCCCGGGCGGCGCTGCTGTTGTCCGCCGCCGCGCCGGCGCTCGAAGAGCGCGCCGCGCTCGCCCGCGTGCGCATCGCCGAGTTGCAGGCGGTGCGGGAAAGCATCGACGGCGAGCGCGTGGTTCTCGCCGGCGCCGAATCCGAAATCGCCGACCGCCGGCGCGGAATCGTCGTCCTGCTCGATGAGAAGCGCGCCCTCGAGGCGGAGCTGCGGCGCGGCGCCGTCGTCGAAGCGCGCGAGGCCGCCGTCCTGGCCGAACGCGCCGCCGACATTCGCGACCTCATTCGCCGGCTGGAGTCGCGGGCGGCCCTGCTGGAGCCGCGTTTGAAGCCGTCCACAGGGGCCGCCGCGGAGGCCGCCGCCGCCCCGCGCGACCGCGGCGGACCGCTCGCCGACGCCTCTCCGGCGCTCGGCGCGACCCGATTCGCCCAAGCGCGCGGCTCGCTGAGCCCGCCGGCGGCCGGGAGAGTCGTGGCCGCCTATGGCGAATCCCGCGACGGGGCCGAACTGGAAGGCCTGGTGATGCAGACCCGGCGGCGGGCCCAGGTGACGAGCCCCTACGACGCCTATATCGAATTTTCAGGTGAATTCCGCGGCTACGGTCAACTCTTGCTCCTGAACGTCGGCGACGGCTACCATGTGGTTCTAGCCGGACTATCAGCGGTCTATGGCGTTGCGGGTCAGTCGGTGCTCGCCGGCGAGCCCCTCGGAGAGATGGGCGACGGCGGCCGAGCCGGCCCCGAACTCTACGTCGAGTTCCGCAAGGACGGCGATACGATCGACCCGGGTCCGTGGCTTCGCGGCTGAACGGCCGGCGTTGATGGTTCGAATGGTCGTGGGAGACGCCGCACATGAAGCTCCGTAATTTCTTGATCGCGCCCGTCCTCGGGGCGGTCGTGTTCTCCGGCGCCTTGGCGCTCGCGGCCCAAAGCGCCGACAAGAAAGACCGCGCCGACACGTTCCGACAGCTCGACCTCTTCGGCGAGGTCTTGAGCAAGATCGAAACCGAATATGTCGTCGACACCGACGACGCGGAGCTGATCGAGTCGGCCATCAACGGCATGCTGTTGTCGCTCGACCCCCATTCCAGCTATCTCGCCCCCGACGGTTTCCGCGACCTGCAAGTCACCAACAAGGGCGAGTACGGCGGCATCGGTCTCGAAGTCGTGATGGACGAAGGCTACATCCTCGTCGTCTCGCCGATGGACGACACGCCGGGAGCGCGCGCCGGAATTCGGTCCGGCGACTACCTCATCGCGATCGACGATGAAACCATTCTCGGCCAAAGCATGGACGAGGCGCTCGACAAGCTTCGCGGCCCCGCCGGCGCGGCGGTGACCGTGACCGTCGCGCGCGAGGGCGAAGACCTGTTCGACGTCGAGCTCGTCCGCGAAATCATCGAAGTGCGGCCGGTCACCTGGCGCGTCGAAGACGACGACATCGCCTATCTCCGGGTCGCCGCCTTCAACGACCGCACCACCGACACCCTCGAACAGGCGATCCGCGACGTGAAGGCGGAGCTTGGCGACCGGCTCGCCGGCGTCGTCGTCGACGTGCGCAACAACCCTGGCGGACTGCTCGAACAAGCCGTCGGCGTCTCCGACGTCTTCCTCGACGGCGGCGAAGTGGTTTCGACGCGCGGCCGCAACCCGTCGCAAAACGAACGCTTCAACGCCCGCCCCGGCGATCTGCTCGCCGGCGTGCCGCTGGCGGTGCTCGTCAACGAGGGCTCGGCGTCGGCTTCCGAAATCGTCGCCGGCGCGCTGCAGGACCGCCGCCGCGGCACGGTCGTCGGCATGACGTCGTTCGGCAAAGGCTCGGTGCAGACGGTGATTCCGCTGCGTGGCGGCCGCGACGGGGCGCTGCGCCTGACGACGGCGCGCTACTACACGCCGTCCGGGCGCTCGATCCAGGCCACCGGCATCGTGCCGGATCTGGAAGTGTCCGCTCGGCCGCTGGACAGCGCCCGCCGGCGACTGGCCGAGTCCGACCTGCCCAACGCGCTGATGAACGACGAAGTCGCCAGCGACATCGAGGCGCAGGAAGAACACGTCATCGACGAACCGCCGGCGGATTTCCCGGAAGACGGGGATTTCCAGCTGAAACGGGCGATCGACGTGCTGCGCGGCGTCGACGTGACCCAGGCCGACACGGCCCGCGCGGGCTGACGGCCGTTACGCGAAATTAACGCGGCCTAAGCCCTACTGGGGAACCTGGAATCACGGGTCTCCCCACGGGACTTCCCAATGGCCGTCGCGGTTCGGTCCCTGCTGTCCGCTTTTCCGACCGCGCTGCCGCGGGCGCGGCGCGAACTCGTGGCCAGCGGCGGCGCCCTGGCCGCGCTGCTGACCGCGGCGCTTCTCACCGCCGCTCTCGGCGATTCCGAACGCGCCGCCTCGCGCGTCGTGCTGGCGCTGTCGGCGCCCGACGCGGCGGCGGCGACCCACGCCGGCGACCACGGCGATTCGGCGACCGTCGGCTTGCGGTCGTTTGGACGCGACGCGGCCGCCGATCACGGCGTCGCGATCGACTTGCGCCCCGCCTTGGACGAAAGCGTCGAACCGCGCCTGCCGGGAGTCGGCGACCCGTTCAACGTTCGTCACGCGGCGTCGGGCGCCGCGCCCGCGTCGACGACGCGCGGCGGCGGACTGCCGCCGTCCCCGATCCGCGGCCTGACGCAAGACGGCCCCGGCGGCCTGCTGCCGGCGGTGGGTCCTGACGGCTTGACGCCGCGCGACGCCTACGCGCGCCCGTTCGCCAACGACAAGGAATGGCCGGTGGTCTCCGTCGTCGTCGGCGGCCTCGGCCTGTCGCGCGACGTCACCACCCGCGCCATCGCCGAGTTGCCGCCCGAGGTCACGCTGTCGTTCGTGCCCTACGCCGACAATCTGCAAGCCTGGATCGACCAGGCGCGGGCGGCCGGACACGAAGTCATTCTCGAGATCCCGATGGAGCCGTACGACTACCCCGACAACGACCCCGGCCCGCACACGCTCCTGGCTCAGGCGCCGGCCGACGAAAACCTGCGCCGGCTCGACTGGCTGATGGCGCGCGCGACCGGCTACTTCGGGGTGATGAACTATCTCGGGGCCCGCTTCACCACCAACCCCGACGCCGCGGCCCCGGTGCTCGACGCCATCGGCGCGCGCGGCGTGGCGCTGCTGTACGACGGCGAAACCCGGCGGACGTCGCTTCGCGACTCGGCCGTCCGCGCCGGCGTCGCCTACACCGCCGCCGACCGGGTGCTTGACGCCCGTCCGACGGCGGCGGCGATCGACGAACAGTTGCTGCACCTGGAGGCGCAGGCGTTGCAGAACGGCGCGGCGCTTGGCGTCAGCGTCGCCTACCCCGTCACGCTCGACCAGCTGATCGCCTGGGCGAAGTCGCTCGACTACAAGGAATACGCCCTCGCCCCGGCCAGCGCCGCGCTGCGCATCAAGGCCGCCCAGGCGGCCGGAGACGTTCGCCGCGCCGAAGCGGAATCGATCGCCGCGGCGCCGGTGTTCACGTCGATCCAGGCGGGATACGGTTCCAAATCCGAAGGCGACGCCAAAGCCGAAAAATCCGGCGGCGGCCATTGAATCGCCGCCGCCGAGCCGCCCCGTGACGCCGCACGACCCGTCCCGCTACCGCGCCAACGTCGGCGTCGCCCTGTTCAGGAGCGACGGCCTCGTCTGGATCGGCCGCCGCGCCGGCGCGCGAACCGACGGCGATCATGCCTGGCAAATGCCGCAAGGCGGCGTCGACGCCGGCGAAGACCTGTTCGCCGCGGCGCTGCGGGAATTGGAGGAGGAGACCGGCGTCGCCGCCTCCCTCGTCGAACGCCTCGGCGAGATCGACGGCTGGCTGACCTACGATTTCCCGCCCGAGGTGCGCGCCGCCAAGACCGGCAAGAGCCGCGACTGGCGGGGCCAGAAGCAAAAGTGGTTCGCGCTGCGGTTTCTCGGAGCCGACGCCGACGTCAACCTCGCCGCGCACACGCCGGCCGAATTCGATTCCTGGCGTTGGGAACAACTCGCCCGCACCCCGGATCTCATCATATCCTGGAAACGCCCGGTGTATGACGTCGTCGCCCGCGACTTCGCGCGCTTCGCCGCCGGCTAGGCGGACAGCGCCGCCTTCATCGCCTCGAGGCGGTCGACCGCGATCTGCGCCGCGCGACGGGTGTCGTCGGTCTTCGCGTCGGCGACGTCTTCGCGCGCGTTCTGAAGGTCCTGATCAAGCTTCGCCGGATCGATGTCGGCGCAGTCGACCGCTTCCTCGGCCAGGATCGTCAGGCCGTCCGGCGTCACGTCGGCGAAGCCGCCGCGAATGAACACCCGGCGCGTCTCGCCGCCGTCCTTGATCGTGATCGCGCCCTGCCGGATCGCCGACATCACCGGGGCGTGCTTCGGCAGGACGCCGAAATCGCCTTCCGTGCCGGGAACCGTGACTTGGTCGACGTCGCCGGAGAACAGCTCGCGCTCGGGCGACACAAGATTGAAATGCAGCTTGTCCATGGGCCGGTTTCCTAGGCGGGATCGAGGCCCGCGTAAAGCCTTCCGGGCTAGTTCTGAAACGCCGCGCCGCCGTAGTCCGGGCACGCCTTGACGGGGTCAGGATCGCCGCGGTCGGGATGGTGCTGGAGCCAGCACTCGTCGAACACCGAGCAGTAACAGATTTCAACCGCCAGCCGCTCCGACTTGCCGCTGGACCGGAGCCGGCGGGCGTCGTCCGCGTTGGAAATCGTCAGCACCGAAACCAGGTCCCCCGGGTCGACCACCCGCGGAGTCAGGGTGATGTAGGACCAGGCCGGGCGGGTTTCGCCTTCGTAGAGCCGGTTGAGCGCGTCGCGCCACCCGGTCGCCGGCTCGCCGTCGACGGTCACCGACGCGGTGCGGATCCGCGCCGGGCCGATGCCGCGGTTGGCGACGAAGAAGACGCCGTCCGCGTCGCCGTCGGCTCCGTCAAATACGCCGTAGCCGGCATCGAGGTGCGGCCACACCGCGGCCTTGGTCTGACGGCGCGACGAATTCGCTTCGACGAGCGCGGCGTACATCGCCAGCGCGCTGACGCCGAGGGCGATCACGGTCAGCGCGGTTTGCAAGACGGCGATGCGGGCGAACAAGCGTTCGGTGCGGCTCGCCGGCGGATCGGGAGTCGGCGTCATGGGTCAGGCGTCCACGACGCGGTTGACGGGCTCCACCGCCGCCGGGGCGGCGCGGCTCGCGGCGGCGCTCATGCGCGCGTGCAGCGCCTGCTGCAGCTGGATCGGCGCCTCGACCGCCCGGGTGGTGTGCGTCACCTCCCCGACCGTGACGATGGTGATGTCGCCGTAATCGAACAAGCGGCCGAGCAGCGGTTGCTTGATCTCGACGCGCTGAATTTTCTCAAGGTCCGTGGCCCAAAAGCGCACGTCGAGGACTCCCTCTTTCTCCATGAACCGCAGATTGGTCACCGCGAGCTCGGAGAACATCAGCTTGACGAAGCGGACGCCCATCCGCCAGCCGAAGCGGACGCCGAACAGCGCCAAGCCGACGACGTAGCCGACCAGGAACCACTGTTCGGTTTCGCCCTCGACCGGGAAAACGACCCCGATCAGGATCCAGCGCAACACCGACCAGACGAAAGCGACGGCGAAGAACTCCACCAAAGGCGCGCCATAGGCGGCGAAGCGCGAAAACTGCGGCCGCTGTTCAATGCGTTCGCGCACGATCAGGACTTTGTCGACGTAGGCCATGGCGAGGCGGTCCGGGCGAATCGGGCAGGTCCCGAAGGGCTAGGCTCGCGCGTCGCCGCGACGAGGTAAAGGCCGCCGAACGGCGGCTACCCGTCGTCGCCTTCAAACACCAGGCGCATCAGGGCGCGCTCGCTCATGTCGCGCTGCGACCGGTTCACGGCGGCGGCGACCGGTTCGCCGAGGCTGGGGGTTTTCTTCACCGCCTGATACGCGGCCTTGCGGCTGACGATTCCGTCGGCGACGGCGTCGGGCGCGAGCAGCGGCTTGTCCGAGTCGGCGGCGAACGCCGGCGCGAACGGCGCCGCGACGAACAAGGCGTAGGCCGCAACCGCCAAAGCGCGCATCTCACTCTCCCCGATGTCCCGGAAAAACATTAACACGAGTTAATGTCTTTCGCGAGCCTGGCGAGGCCGGATCGCCTTTCAGGCGAATCGGGGACGGCGTCGCCTAGAGATCGTCGATGAAGCGCGCTCCGAGGTCGCCGGAAGGAACCGCGCAGACGTCGCGGCGGCCGAAGATCCGGTAGCGATGACGCGCCACGACGTCGTAGACCGGGCCGCCGAGAAATCCCGGGACGCGGGACAAAATCGCGAGCGCCTTCCACGGCCCGCGAAAATGGCGGGCGACAGCGGCGACGGTGTCGAGCTTCACGAACACGCGACCGTCGTCGATCACCAGATTGGACTCATAGTCGTCGGGGTCGAGTTGGTGGTGGCGAAACAACGCCTGCCCGAGCCGGCCTTGAGCCGCCGCAAACTGAAAGTAAGCGTCCTTGTCGCGGCCGGCGACGAACCTGGCGAAGCCGGAGCAGAACACGCAGGTTCCGTCGAACACGATGAGCCCGCGCGCGTCGTCGAACGCCGGCACGTCCGGGTCGCCGCGATGGCTGTAGGGCGGGCGCGCCGCCGTCGCGCCGACCACCGCCTCAGCCGCCAAGTTCAACCCCGAACGCGTTGGCGGCGATGACGAACGCGTAAGCGATCGCGGCGGCGACCGCGCCCAAATTCGTGAACCAGCAGGCGCCGCGCCACAAGCCGTACTTGCGGCGCACGGCGGCGTCGTAGTGCGCCACCAGGCGCTCGCTGTGGTCGAGGTCATAGACGCGCGACAGGGCCACGGCGGCGAGCGCCAGGGCGGCGCCGAAGAACAACAGCCCGGTCGAGGCCACGGCGACCAAGCTCGACACGGCGCCGGCGGGCGCGTGCAGCGCCGTCGACGGCTCCGCCGCGAGCAGGACGAGGGTCGAGGCGATGAGCAGACCGGAGAACGCGAGCACCGCGCCGGCCTTGATCGACAGGTCTTCGTCCTTGCGGTGCAAAAAGTCGAATTCGGCCTTGAGCCCCATGTCGTCGGACTCGTGCATCATCCGCGCGGCATGGCGCATCTTGGACATGGACTTGGACTGGGACTTGGACTGGGACTTGGACATGGCGAGGCTTTCCTCCGGCGGACGTCCGAAGTCTAGTCTCCGCGCAGCGTGATCACCACGATCTCGGGCGGCGTCAAAAACCGTATCGGAAGGACGGACACGCCGACGCCGCCGGTGACGAAGAGCTGCGGACCCGCCGCGCCGCGACCGGAGCCGGGGCTTCCGCCGCTGAACCATGTGCCGCCGCCGAACGGTTTGGCGCGGTCCGCGCCGTCGAACAGACCGCAGGGCCAACGTTTCGAGCCGGCCGACGCCGCCGGACCGCCAAGCCAAGGCAGCCGGATTTGCCCGCAGTGGGAATGGCCGGCGACGGTCAGGGCGACCCGGTCGGGCGCGGCGGCGAAAACGTCGGGCCAATGGGCCACGGCGACAACGTCCGCGTCCTCCGGAATTTCGCCGAGCGCGGCGGTCCAGTCCGGCTGCGAACGCCGCGACTCGTAGTCCGCCAATCCGGCGATCCACACGTCCCCGCCGTCGCGTTCGAGTCGCACCGCCGCGTTGTCGAGCACGACCACGCCGGCGTCGGTCAGCCGCCGTTCGGTTTCCCAACCGTCCCACCACCAGTCGTGGTTTCCCAACGCGGCGACGGCGCCGAGCGGCGCGCCGATTTCGCGGAAGGCCGCCAGGCCGTCGACGATGTCGGCGTTGACGTGCGCGTTCCGGCGCTCGCGCGGCAGATGGTGGCCGACCAGGTCGCCGGCGATCAAGACCAGGTCGGCGTCGAGCGCATTGATGCGGGACACGATCCGGCGAACCCGGGTCGGCGTCATGTGCGGCGCGACGACATGGACGTCCGAAACGATCCCGATGCGGAGCGGCGCACCCCGCCACAGGGCGGACCGGACCTCGACGTCTTTGACGACGAGCGTGCGCGGTTCGATGAACGTCGCCCAGACGCCGCCGGCCCAAGCCAGCGTGACGAGCGCGGCGAACACGCGCAACAGCGTCGATCGACGAAGCGGCGCGGCGCGGGCGCCAAGCAAAAGGGCGACCGGCCAGCCGATCGCCCCTGCAAGCGCGATGAAAAACGCGAACGTCGAAAACGTCACGCCGCTTCGGCCGCCATGGATTCGGCCTTCTTCACCGCTTCGTCGATGGTGCCGACCATGTAGAAGGCCTGCTCCGGCAGATGGTCGAACTCGCCGGCGCACAGACGCTTGAAGCCGTCGACGGTGTCCTTGACGTCGACGAGCACGCCGGGGAAGCCGGTGAACACTTCGGCGACGTGGAACGGCTGGCTCAAGAAGCGCTCGATCTTGCGCGCCCGCGCCACGGCCAGCTTGTCGTCTTCCGACAGCTCGTCCATGCCGAGGATGGCGATGATGTCCTGAAGCGCCTTGTAGCGCTGCAGGATCTCCTGCACTTGGCGCGCGGTCTCGTAGTGCTCTTGGCCGACGACGCGCGGCTCCAGGATCCGCGACGTCGAGTCGAGCGGGTCGACCGCCGGGTAGATGCCCTTCTCCGCGATCGCGCGGTTGAGCACCGTGGTGGCGTCCAAATGCGAGAACGAGGCCGCGGGCGCCGGGTCGGTCAAGTCGTCGGCGGGCACATAGATCGCCTGCACCGACGTGATCGAGCCCTTGGTGGTGGAGGTGATGCGTTCCTGCAAGGCGCCCATGTCGGTGGCGAGCGTCGGCTGATAGCCCACCGCCGACGGGATGCGGCCCAACAGCGCCGACACTTCCGACCCGGCCTGGGTGAAGCGGAAGATGTTGTCGACGAAGAACAAGACGTCCTTGCCCTCGACGTCGCGGAAGTATTCCGCCTGGGCGAGGCCGGAGAGACCGACGCGGGCGCGCGCGCCCGGCGGCTCGTTCATCTGGCCGAACACCAGGGTGCAGCGCGAGCCTTCGCCGCCGCCGGCCTGGTTGACGCCGGACTCGATCATCTCGTGGTAGAGGTCGTTGCCTTCGCGGGTGCGTTCGCCGACGCCGGCGAACACCGAGTAGCCGCCGTAGGCCTTGGCGATGTTGTTGATCAGCTCCTGGATCAGCACCGTCTTGCCGACGCCGGCGCCGCCGAACAGGCCGATCTTGCCGCCGCGCGCATAGGGGCAGAGCAGGTCGACGACCTTGATGCCGGTGGGCAGCATTTCCGCTTCCGTCGACTGCTCGGTGAAGGCCGGCGCCGGACGGTGAATCGGGGCGTAGTGCTCGGTCTTCACCGGACCGGCTTCGTCGACCGGGTCGCCGGTGACGTTGAGGATGCGGCCGAGCGTCGCCGGGCCGACCGGCACCATGATCGGCTCGCCGGTGTCCGTGACGTCCTGCCCGCGCACCAAGCCCTCGGTGGCGTCCATGGCGATGGCGCGCACGGTGTTTTCGCCGAGATGCTGGGACACCTCGAGGACCAGCTTCTGGCCGTTGTTCTCGGTGACCAGGGCGTTGAGGATGGCCGGCAGTTCGCCGTCGAATTCGACGTCGACGACGGCGCCGATGACTTGGCTGACGCGGCCCTTGGATGTGCTGCTCATGACGGTACGGCTCCTAGCGCAATTCTTTGCACGTCAGCATCGCCCCTTCCGAGGCGACGCGCGCGCGGTTTCCGGCGATGACTTGATAGCTGGCGCGTCCCGCGTTGGAGCGCACCTCGAATTCGGCGGGACCTCGGATCTCGCAGGTCGTGCCCTTCGCCGTGGTGGCGCAGGTCTCGACCGGGTCCTCGTCGCGCAGAAGGAAGCCCCAGGAGACGCCGCCGGCCGACAACAGACGGTCGGCGTGGCTGACGCGGAAGAGGCGGCCGGAGCGCACGTCGCCCTCGGCCAGAACCATGTCGAAGTCCTCGGCCATGCGCTCGCAGAGATGGCGCGAGCCCGGCACGGCTTCCTGGCGCAGCACCTTTTCCGGCGTCGCCTGGACGCAGGCGGCGGCGATCAGGCCGGCGACGACGGCGGAGGGCCAGGTTTTCATCTACAGCGCCTCCGCCCCGGAGATGATCTCGATCAGCTCCTTGGTGATGTTGGCCTGGCGCATGCGGTTGTACTTGATCGACAGGCTGTCGATCATGTCGCCGGCGTTGCGGGTGGCGTTGTCCATGGCCGACATCCGCGCGCCCTGCTCGCCCGCGGCGTTTTGCAACAGCGCGTTGAGCACCTGGGTCGTCAGGTTGCGCGGCAGCAGCACCTCGAGGATTTCCTCCTCGTCGGGTTCGTACTCGTAGGCGGAGCCTTTGAGGTCCGGCAGCTCGACCTCCGCGTCCAGCGATTCCGCGGCCGGAATCACGGTCTGGCTCGCGGGTTCCTGGGTGATGACGTTCTTGAACTTGGAAAACACCAGGGTGACGACGTCGACGTCGCCGGCGTCGAACCGCGCGACGATCTTGTCGGCGATGCCGGCGGCGACATGGCTGTCGAGCTTCTTGACCTCGCGCAGCGAAATCGTCTCGACGATCTTCTTCGCGTGCAGACGCTTGAGCTGGTCGAATCCTTTGCGGCCGACGCACAGGATCTTGACCGTCTTGCCTTCGCGTTCGAGCCGCGCGATGTGCTCGCGCGCGCGCCGGGCGATGTTGGAGTTGAAGCCGCCGCACAAGCCGCGATCCGCCGTGCACACCACGATCAGGTGAGACTCCGCGGCCGCGCGGCCGACGAGCAGCGCCGGCGCGCCCGGCCGGTCCTTCATCGACGACGACAGGTTCGCCACCACCGCGGCCATGCGCTTGGCGTACGGCGTCGCGGCCTCGGCGGCGTCCTGCGCCTTGCGCAGCTTCGCCGCGGCGACCATCTGCATCGCCTTCGTGATCTTCTGCGTGGATTTCACGCTCGCGATCCGATTGCGGAAGTCCTTGAGGCTCGGCATGCGCCTGCGTTCCTTCCCGCCTAAGCGAAGTTCTTGGCGAAGCCTTCGACGGCGTCCTTGAGCTGGCCCTCGATCTTGTCGGTCAGCGCCTTCTCCGTGCGGATCGCGTCGAGCACGGCTTTCTTTTCGCCGTTCATGTAGCGCAGAAGTTCTTCTTCGAAACGCTTCACGTCGGCGAGCGGCAGCTTGTCGAGATAGCCGCGCGTGCCGGCGAAGATCACCGCCACCTGCTCTTCGGTGCGCAACGGCGAGAACTGCGGCTGCTTGAGGATTTCCGTCAGCCGGTCGCCGCGGTTGAGCAGGCGCTGCGTCGAGGCGTCGAGGTCGGAGCCGAACTTCGCGAACGCCGCCATTTCGCGGTACTGCGCGAGCTCGCCCTTCATCTTGCCGGCGACCTGCTTCATCGCCTTGACCTGGGCCGCCGATCCCACCCGCGACACCGACAAGCCGACGTTCACCGCCGGGCGGATGCCCTGGTAGAACAGGTCGGTCTCCAAGAAAATCTGGCCGTCGGTGATCGAAATCACGTTGGTCGGGATGTAGGCCGACACGTCGTTGGCCTGAGTCTCGATGATCGGCAGCGCCGTCAGCGAGCCCGACCCGTTGTCCTCGTTCAGCTTCGCCGCGCGTTCCAGCAGCCGCGAGTGAAGATAGAACACGTCGCCCGGGTAGGCTTCGCGGCCCGGCGGGCGGCGCAGCAACAGCGACATCTGACGGTAGGCGACGGCCTGCTTGGACAAGTCGTCGTAGATCATCAGCGCGTGCATGCCGTTGTCGCGGAACCATTCGCCCATGGCGCAGGCGGCGAACGGCGCGAGGTATTGCATCGGCGCCGGGTCCGAGGCGGTGGCGGCGACGATGATCGAGTATTCGAGCGCGCCGTTTTCTTCGAGCGTCTTGACGATCTGGGCGACCGTCGAGCGCTTCTGACCGATGGCGACGTAGACGCAGTAGAGTTTCTGGCTCTCGTCGTCGCCTTGGTTGAGCGGCTTCTGGTTCAGGATCGTGTCGAGGCAGACGGCGGTCTTGCCGGTCTGGCGGTCGCCGATGACCAGCTCGCGCTGGCCGCGGCCGATCGGGATCATGGCGTCGATCGCCTTGATGCCGGTCGACATCGGCTCGTGCACCGACTTGCGCGGAATGATGCCCGGCGCCTTGACGTCGGCGCGGCGGCGTTCGGCGACGTCCGTCAACGGGCCCTTGCCGTCGATCGGTTCGCCCAACGCGTTGACCACCCGGCCGAGCAGCCCGCGCCCCACCGGCACGTCGACGATCTCGCCGAGGCGCTTGACGGTGTCGCCTTCCTTCACGCCGCGGTCGTCGCCGAAAATCACGACGCCGACGTTGTCGCGTTCGAGGTTGAGGGCCATGCCCTTCACGCCGCCGGGAAACTCGACCATCTCGCCCGCGCGGACGCTGTCGAGGCCGTAGATGCGCGCGATGCCGTCGCCGACGGACAGCACCCGGCCGACGTCCGCCACTTGGGCTTCCGCGCCGAAATTCTTGATCTGGTCCTTGAGGATTGCGGAAATTTCCGCCGCGCCGACCGCCATGGGCTCAGGCCCCCTTCATCGCTGTCTTGAGACCCTCAAGCTGCGTCTTGAGGGAGGAATCGAACATTCGCGAGCCGACCTTGACGATCAGCCCGCCGAGCAAGTCGGGCTTCACGTCG
>JAJFFL010000286.1 GCA_021776705.1 Alphaproteobacteria bacterium | reverse complement strand
GCGTAGAGCTGGGATTCCATTGCACGAGGGCGGGCGGATCGCTGGGCCTTGTAGCGTCTCCTGTTTGCGGGGGGGGCGCGCACGCACGTGCGCGCCGGTCCGGCGCGTCCTCACAGCGGTCGAGAAGGTCAGGGGCGGGCGCGCCCGAAACGGCGATCAAGTCCGTGTTTTGGCCGGGGAACTTGCCCGGCGAACGGGCTGATGACGTCACGAAGCCGCCCTCTGCAAGTCGGCGATCGCGCCGACGGCGACCTTGCCCCTCGCTTGGTCGCCCGTGCAGGATCGGACCGAAGCGGTTAACGAAGCTTAACCGCGATCTTCTTATTTCCGCGAATTCATGCGCCGCGAGGAGACGACGTCATGGCCCTGTATCGCTTGGGAGACGAAACGCCGATCGTGCCGGACGGCGGAGAGTTCTGGGTCGCGCCGAGCGCCCAGCTGATCGGCAAGGTCGAACTGCGACGTGACGCCAGCGTCTGGTTCGGCGCGGTGCTGCGCGGCGACAATGAGCTGATCCGGGTCGGCGAGCGGTCGAACATTCAAGACGGCTCGATCCTGCACACCGACCCGGGCCATCCGCTGAACATCGGCGCCGACGTCACGGTGGGGCACCGGGCCATGCTGCACGGCTGCACGATCGGCGATCGGTCGTTGAGCGGCATCGGGGCGACGGTGCTCAACGGCGCCAAGATCGGCCGCAACTGCCTCATCGGCGCGCACGCCCTGATCACCGAGGGCAAAGAGATACCGGACAATTCGATGGTACTGGGGGCGCCGGGCAAAGTCGCCAAGACCCTGGACGCCGAGATGGAGGACATCTTCGTCGCCTCCGCGGCGCACTATGTCGAAAACTGGCAGCGGTTCGCGCGCGACCTCAAGCCGGTGTGACGCCGGCGCGGGCGGGCCGCCCGTCGTCTGTCAGGGCGCACGTGTCGTAGGCGACCGCAAATCCGGATTCGTGCCGCCGCGCGACGCGGCCGGGGCGGCCGTCGAGGCAAACGCCTTCACCGATTTTCGGCCGTTCAAGCGACTCGACGTTGGCGCCGACGTCGGAAACGTCGATCAGGCGCGCTTGGGTGACGAGCCCGTCGGCGAACGTCGCGCGCACGCGGCCGGAGCGGCGCTCACGCGGCGCGCGGCGATCATCCTGCAAGCCGTATTTGCGCTGGGCGTCGAACCAGGTGAGGGCGTCGGCCAGGCGGTCGCGCTTGCGGTCGGTCGCCTTGATGACGCCGGCGAACCGGGTCAACTCCTTGCGGACCACGTCGACTTCGATCCGCCCCAGGCGGTCCAGAATCAAAACGATCCGGCCGCCCATCCGGGGCCGCAGGTCGGAGCGCACGAACAGGCCGCCCGGCGACACGTCGATCACGTCGACGCCGCACTCGCGGCCGTTCTCGAGCAGCATGCGCCCTTCCATCGGCAGGGCCATGCGCCGCCAGCGCCGGCGCTCCGAGAGCGCCCGCGTCGCGATCCGGATTTTCCGGCGTTCGAGGCGGTGAACACGTTCCATGACCTTGTCCGCTGTTCGCAATCGCCTGCGCCGCTGCAAGTCCTTGGCCAGCCGACGCGCGGCGCGGACGCAGCTTCCTCACAGTCGAAACGGCCCGTCGTTTGCACTCCGTAAACCAACAACAGGGAGAGCCGCGCCATGATCGTATCAGCACGGCACATTGTGCTCGCCGCCACGCTCGCCTCGGGTTTCGCCTTGGCGGGCGATGCGCAAGCGGGGGACGGCGGCAAGAAGAAACCGACTTGCTGCGGCCCCACCATTCAGGCTCCTGACGTGGTCGTCGGCGGGCCGAACCTTCACGTGTCGCAACCCGACGTTTGGAGCGGCGACGTCAACGTCCATGTCAACAAGACCCATGTCACAAAGGACGTTCGTCGCAGCTTCCGTTTTGACAGCGACCGTCGCTCGATTTTCGTTCTTGGCGGGGGCACGTCCAGCTATTGCTGCGAAGGCGGCCCGGCGGCGTCCAGCGTCTCGGACTTCGCCGTCACGGGGGTCGCGGCGCGTGAGCGCGTCGTGATGTCGCCGATCGCCATCCAAGCCTTCTGCCTTGACGACCGCGGCACGCCGCACCCGGCGTCCCAACGCTTCGGGGAACGCGCCGTGCCGGAAGGCTACGACGGCGAGATCTTCCGCTGCATCGCCGGCACGTCGATGCAGGCGACGGTCGGCGGCTGGGACGGCGGCGCGGCGGATTTCGACAATGGAACCATCGTGCGCTGCGCCAAGGGCGAAGCCCTGCGGCACGGCCCCGACGGGGCGATCAGCTGCGCGACCCAAGAGCCGCAACGCAACTGCTTCGAACGGTCGCTGCTGCGCAAGTACGGACCGGGCATCAAGACGACGCGCGCGCCGCGCACCGTGCTCGAACCGGTCGAGACCGTCAGCGCCGGCCCGATCACCTTCGACGGCGGCGTCGGCGCGGGCGCCTGCGGCGTCTGCTGACCTGACGTTTTTCTAGCGACACTGACCGGGCCGGCGTCCTCAGCGCCGGCCCGATTTTTTTGAGCGTCTATCGCTTGTGCAGAAACTCCCGCCACTCCGACATGGCGCCGATCGAGCCGTCGGAATTGACGGCTTGCACCCGCCAGCGCCCGGGCTGGGCGCCGACGAACCCGGCGGTGTGGCTGGTGGCCGTCAAGCCGTCGTACTTGGTCGTCCGGTCGGTTCCGACGTCTGAACACCAGCGGCCGCCGGCGCATGCGCCCCAAACGTCCACCTCCAAGGTGTAGCTCGCCGCGCCGCGCACGCCCCGCCACTCAAACCGGACGTCGCGCGGGAAAATGTCGAAGACCTGCCCGTCGGCCGGCGCGACGAGACCGGGCGCCTCGAGCCGCACCGAGCCGATCACGGCTTCGGCGAGCCGCCGCCGGTCCGTGGTGTTCAGGCGATCCAGCACCTTGCGGTCGACTTTGCCGAGTTCGGCGACTTGCTCGAAGCGCGAGCCGGCGCCGTCGACCGACCGGTCGGCGCAGGCGAGGCGGAAAGAGGCTTCACCGCTCGAGACTTCGCTGGGGTCGAACACTTCCAGCTTCACCCACTCTTCAAAGCCTTCGCCGTCCGAACCAAGCGTCCAGGAGCTCGACACGCCTTTGGAGCCGGGCCCTTCGAACGCAAGCGTCTGGATCGCCCCCTGGGCCCCGTCGGACCGCACAAAGCGGTAAGAGACCACGCCGGGGCCGCCGGTCGTCGAGATGACGCCGTTGAACTGCACCGACGTCGGGCAGCGCCCGGCGTATTCCTCCGTCGCCGGCGCCAGCGACGCGTCGACGACGCGGAAATTGGCGGACGGATCGGCCGCGGCCTCCAGCTCGTCCAGCTTGGCCTGCGCCTCGTCGACATGCGCGCCGTCGGGAAAGTCGGCCAGATACTGAGCGAACAGATCCGCGTCGGAACTGCTCTTGATGATGTTCCAGAAAAACTCGTCGGCGTCGCCGAGTCCGGCTTCGGTTCCGCCGTCGGCCGGCGGGCCGCCAAGGTAGAAGTCTCCGGTGAACGACATTTCCAGAAACGGATGCTGGTCGCCGCTGGTCGAGTCGCGGACGCCGGCGACGACGCGCTTGAACATGGTCTCGGCCAGAACCCCCGGGGTGCGCATTTCTCTCGCCAGGGTGTCCGCAAACGGACTGTTGTCGCCGGTCCCATCGAGCGCGACGCTGCCCGGTTCGGTGGCGTACATCAACGCGACGCCGCGCGGCGGCTCCATCTGCGCCAGGCCGCGCGCGTCGGCGCTGCGTGTCGACGACACCCAGCTGCGCGTGAACGGATCGTTGCGGCAGGCGTCGAGGATGACGACGCTCATCGCCGCGCCGGCGGCGTCCATCATGCCGAGGATCCAATTGGTCTCGACTGCGCGCGTCGCGAGTTCGTCTTGGCTGTCGAGCGAGGCGTCTTTCGGGATCAGATAATTAACGCCGCTCGCCTGAATTCCGTGGCCGGCGTAATAGAAGAGGGCGATGGCGTCGGGGCCGGCCGCTTGAACACGGTTCTTGAAATCGATCACCGCATCTTCGAACGACCGCTGGGTCGGGTCCTGGAGAAGCTGCACGTCGAAATCGAGATCGACGAGCGTGTCGGACATCAGGCGGGCGTCGTTGTGCGGGTTGAGCAAGGACGGGGCGTGTTCGTAGGACGACACGCCGACGACCAAGGCGATGCGGGGCTCGCTGGACTGCGCCAAGGCCGCGGCGGCGGCGGACAAAGCGAGGCAAACCGCGGAAAAGGCTGACAGCGCGCGCATGAGGTTTCTCCCGCTCAAACCTGGAACCGCCATGATTAGGAGCGGCGTGAGACGATTTCAGGGCGCCGGGGCGGCGAGGCCAAGCCCAAAAGACAAAAAAAGCGCGGGCCCGAAAGCCCGCGCAATAACCGTGGAGGGTCGCTGAAAGGGGAGGCCCTTCAGCGGTTGGGGTTCACGGTCTGATAGGTCGCGGCGTTGCCGACGGCTGTCGCCGAGGCGCCGACAGAACCGGCGGAACCGGTCGAGATCGAGGTGCGCGCGGACACGTCGGCGCCGTTGATCTGTGAGCCGCTGGCGCGAATGTCCTGCCGGCACTCCGAGCACGCCGTGGCGCCGATGACGTTGCCGTAGGCGGTGGCGGACGCCGACATCATCCGGCCGGGCTCGCGCACGCCGCCGGGATTGTCGATCGTGGCCTGGGCGCTGACGCCGCCGCCGAAATTCTCCTGTTCGATATCGACGGCGACATCGCCGCCGATCGTGGTCGCGAGCGCCGTGTTGCCGGTCGCCGTGGCGCCGGCCATCACGTCGTAGCCGAGACGGTCGATGACGATGCGCGCGCGTCCGACGACGTCGGCGGTGTTGGACTGGACGGCGTCGATGTTTGCGTCGCCGTAGGCGTTCACCGAGTAGATCGAGTTGGCGACGGCCGACCCCGTGGCCATGACCGCGTCGGCGTAGGGCGCCGTGACGGTCGAAATCCCGGCGACGCGTCCGCCGGTGTTGGACTGGTCGACGTCGAGGTCGATCGCGCCGTCGGCGGCGCGCGCGGTGACGGCGTTGCCGATGCCGGTTCCGCTGACCATGGTTTCGTATTCGAGACGGTCGGCCGACACGTCGGCGCGGCCGCGAACGCCGGCGCCATTGGTCTGCAACGAGGACGCCGAAACGTCGCCCGACGCGGACTTCACGTCGACGGCGTTGGCCGTGCTGGCGGCGTGGGCGTCGACGTACCCGAATTGGGCGTACGCGTCGTTGTTCGGCGAGACGTCGACCTTGGCGTCGATCTTGGCGCCGCTTGCGACGGTCTGCGAACTGGCGGCATCGACCGCCCCGCAGCACGCGGCGGCCGTGACGCCGTTGCCCATCGCGGTGGCGATCGTCTTGGATTCGCCGATCATGCCGCCGTGCAATTCGGCGCGGGCCCGGCCGTCGCCGTCGAGAACTTGGTCGTTTTCAATGTCGACGCCGGCGTGATCGGACGTCGCCGAAGCGACGTTGCCCAGCGCCGTCGCGACCACGGTCGCGTCGTCGGCGGCTTCGACCACCACGTCGACCGTTCCCTGGAACACGTCGCCGAGGAAGATCTGACCGTTGACGACCGTGTTGGGCGGGCTACTGGAAGCGACCGCGGTTCCAGGCAGCGACAGAAGCGTCGCCATCATCGTTCCGCACGCCAAGGTCTGCGCGAACGTCGCCATTGGGAGTCTCCAGAGTGGTCGTCGCCGCGGAGTCGAGCGCGGCGGATTGAACGGGGGCGGCGTCGGACGCGCGCGCGGGAGCGGCGGCGACGGACGCCGGTGCGGCGGCGTAGGCTTCATCGTCGAGCGGATCGTCGTGGCGGCAAACGTCTTGCGCGTCGACGCCGTAGATTGTCGACATGACGTCCAGCACCGCGCGCTCGACGACCGAGCGGACCGCGAGCTGGATCGGCTCCAGCGCGCGTTCGCCGGCGGAAACGTCGATGACGTTGTTGTTCATGAAGTCGAAATAGCCGCCGCCGATTTCGCGGCCGATGATTTGCTTTTGATACGAGATGACGTCCGCGACTTCGAGCGTGCGCGTCTCGACAAGTCGCAGGTCGAGGCCGACGTTCATCACGTAGAGCTTGCCGAACGCGAAGCCCTTCGGGTCGGTCGGATCGACGTCGCCGACGAACAGGTCGAGGCCATTCGATCGGATGTTGAAGTTGAGTTCGGTGATGCCGCCGACCAGGTAGAAGTCGGAACCGGGAATGGAGCCGGCGAGAATGCGGCGGAACGCGTCCGGTTCGGATTCGTCGCCGATCAGCTTGTTGTTGGCGTACTTGAGTTCGAGTTCCGACACGCTGGTGTCGTAACGTTCGACCAGGTTGGCGCCGGCTTTCGCGAACGCCGACATCGCCATCAGCGACGCGCCTTGGGTCACCTTGCGGCCGCCTTCGAACTCCTCCTTGCCGGTGTAGTCGGAGATGCGGCCGACGGCGATACGCGGCGTCGGCAAGTTGGTCGCGCGGGCATGATCGCCGAGGCAGGTGAGCGCCTTGGTGTAGGGCGTCGGGTTGCCGGTGACCGGCGCGTTGCCGATCGGGCGCGTGTAGTTTCCGCCGGGGCCGGCGATCGGGGAGATGCAGCCGGACACGGCCGCACCTGCGGCGACGACGGCGGCGAGCGAGCGCTTAATCATCTTCGGAAGTCTCCCCGTCGACGCCGACTCCCGCGGAGACGTCGCCGTTGTTGATTTGAGTTGAGTCGACGATGACCGTGTTCCAGTCGCCGTCGACGATTACGTTGAGCTGATTGCCGATCGCTTGGCTCGAACCCCACATGTCGTCCGAGAACGTCGAGGAGACGCCGAGCGTCCCGCCGAGAGTCGAAGATTCCTCGCCCAGCAGGATCCGGCCGTTGATGATGATCCGGCCGCCGTTGGGGCCGCGCGTTCGTGGGTCGAACGGCTGGTTTTGATCGCCGAAGCCTTGGCCGTACGGTGTGTTGAATTCGCCCGCCGATTGCGGCGTCGGGTCGGCGGCGGCGGCGGTCGACAGCGCAGCGGCGGCCGCGAACGCGGCGATGAAAGCCGCCGCGAACGCGCCGGTCGGCGCGCAGTCGGCGAACCGATTCTTGCGCCGAATTTGCGTCATGGCGTGCGCCGTCATGGGCCAGCTCCCGTCGTAAACCAAATGTTGACGAGGCTTTTGCAACGCCTGTGCCAGGCCCAAGAACTTGTTAACTCTGGGCGACCGCCCCAGGTTGGCGACATGAACGACCCATCCCCCTCCGCGCCGAGGCGCGAACCGATCTTCAACAATGTGCCGGCGGTGGTGGTCGGTTTGGCGACGGCGATCTTGGCGGCGAGCGTCGTCGTTCTGCTCGGATCGGAGAGCCTGCAGAACCAAGCCGTCAACGCCGGCGCCATCTTTATCGGCGAAACGCCGCCGCGGCCGCTCGGGCCCGCCGCGCCGTTCGTGCTGCACACGTTCCTGCACGGCGGCTGGGCCCACTTGCTGATGAATCTGGCCGGCGTGATCGCGTTCGGAGTCGCGGCGGCGCGGCGGCTTGGGGACGACCTGTTCGGCGCCGCGGCGTTCCTGATTCTCTTTTTCGCCGCCGCCGCGGCCGGCGGCTTCGCCGAGATCGCGACGCCGCGATCGGAGCCGGCGATTTTGATCGGGGCGTCCGGCGGAGTCTTCGGGTTGATCGGGGCCGCGGTCTACGTGCTCGGCGCACGCGGGCATCGCCTGCCGGCGCCGTTCTCACGCCGCGTCTTGACGATGCTGGCGCCGTGGGTGGTGGTGAACTTGGTCATCGCGGCGCTCGGCGGCCGATTCATGGGTGCGCAGATGGCGTGGGTGGCGCATCTGGGCGGGCTGGCGGCGGGCTGGCTGTTGTTCCCGCTGCTGGTCGCGATCCTTGATCAGAAAAGGTCGTCGATGTAGCGCACGCCGTCGATTTCAAGCCCTTTCACGACCGCGACCCCGTTCGGCGTCACCGACGCGATCAGGCGCAGATGCCCCTCCCGCACCGACACTTCGAGCTCTTTGGCCGCGTCTTCCTCAGCGAAGTAGCTTTCAAGATTGTAGCGAACGTCGACGATCTCGCCCGCGTCGGCTGCGTCGGGCTCCCGGTACGGCGCATAGACGCGGGTGACCCGCCCGCGGACGGCGACGGAACTCGCTGAGGGCGTCGGTTTCGTCGCCGACAGCGACGTCGGGGCCCAGACGCCGTCGTCGGTCGGGACCAGGGTGACGTAGATCACGTCGCCGGGCGAAAAGTCGTCGGATCCGTCGAGAGCCGCCGTGTCGACCTCGGAGATGTCGGTGCGCAGGATTACGTAGTAGCCGCGAAAGAGGGATCGCGGATCAACCGGATAGGCCTGCAGCACGACCTCGGTTCCGGTCGCGCGCTGGGTCAGCTGCAGCCCGGCCATCAGCAGCAGGAAGCCGATCATGCCGACCGCCAGGAGGACGGCGCGGAGGGCGGGGGAGAGCTTGATCGTCACGCCGCGGCCCCCTTCTTCATGCCGGTCGCCTTTCGGCCCGCGCGCAGCAAGATCACCGCCAGAGCGCTCATCAAGACTCCGCCGACCAGGAAGAACGCCGACGTCGTCATCAGGCCGCCGAAGGTGCGGAAATAGACGTAAAGCGCTTCGGCGATGAAGGCGACCGTGGAGACGATGAAGATGCCCCGCCGGCGGTCGCGGGAGCCGACGACGACGCCGGCGACGGCGGTGATGAAGAACGCCGCGCCGACGATCATTTCCGCGTACACCGGATGGCCCAGCCACGGCGTCAGGCGGGGAGCCACGGCGAAGGTCGCGCCGGCGGCGGCGAGGGCGGCGGCGACAGGAACGTCGATGGTCGCGCGCAGCGTCCGCCACACCAGCGCGCCGGTCAGGGCGATGACGCCGAAGCCGGCGAGGAACACCCAGAGCCGGGTCGGATCGGTGTCGAATTCGCGAACCCCGAATTGCATGACGAAACCGGAGACGCCGACGAACAGGGCGCCCCAGGCGGCGGCCGCGCCGGCGCCGAAGCGGTTCTTCAGCGCGCCGTCGCCGGCGACGACGACGGCCGTCAGCGAGCCGAGGCCGAACACCGCGACCGCCTCGAGCCCCTGAATAAGATCGGCTTCAGCCAGCTTGCCGAGCGTCAACGCCGCCCATAGGCCGCCGGCGAGAACCAAGAGGTGGGCCGTCAACGACGACCGCAGCGACTTGGCGAGCCAGCCGGTCAGCAGCCACACCGGCGGGTACAGCCACACAAACAGCACCGGCAGTTCGTTGAGGTATTCCTGCGCGACCCAGACGCCGCCGATCACGGCCGCGAAGGCGAGCGGCGGGCGCGATGAAAACGCCCACGCGGTCGCCGCCGCGCCGAGGGTCCAGATCAGCGCCCCGCGCGGATAATGGGCGCTGATGTTGAAGGCCTGGGCGATCAGAAAGATGTTGGCCCCGAAAGACAGCGCCGCGAGCAGGGCGAAGGCGTGCCCGAGGGCGGCGTGGCCGCGCCGGAACAGCCAGGCCGCGGCGGCGATCGCGGCGGCGAGGACGGCGAGCGAAATCGCGATCCGGCCGGCGTCGGGGATCGCGCCCCAGTTGGCGGCGACGAAGGAAATGGCGGCGAATCCGAGAAGCAGCGCCCCGAAGACCGCGACCACGGCCGCGCCGCCGCCGTCGGCGTCGGTCTTGACGCTGGCGAGAATGGCGGCGCGCTTGTCGCCGGCGACGAGGCCGGCCCCAATCCAGCGGTCGAGGTCTTGTTCGAGCGTGCGGCGGTAAAACGGCATGCGCATGAGGCTCAAGCCCCCCTGTCCCTGCGCGAATGCTGTCCCGGACCCGTGGTTCCCGCAAGCGCGCCGTTCAGGCGCGTTGAAAAGCGCGCCGATTTGGACGACTCTGGCGTCGGGACAGGGAGGTGATCGGCCATGAACGTTGCGTCCATCCTCAATGAAAAGGGCCGCGAAGTGACCACGGCGTCGCCGGAGATGTCGTTGGCGGAGGCGGCCAAAACGTTGGACGACAAGCGCATCGGCGCGGTGGTCGTGACCGACGCCGCCGGCGCGATCCGCGGCGTTTTGTCCGAGCGCGACATCACCCGCTGCATCGCCCGTCGCGGCGCCGCGGCGCTGCAGGAAACGGTCGAAAGCGCGATGACCGCCGACGTCGTCACGGCGTCTCCGAGCGACAAGATCGATTCCGTCATGGGTCTGATGACCGACCGCCGAATCCGCCACTTGCCGGTCGTCGAAGACGGACGTTTGGCCGGCATCATCTCCATCGGCGACGTGGTGAAACGGAAAATCGCCGCGGCGGAAGCCGAGGCGGAGGCGATGAAAAGCTACATTTCCACCGGTTGAGGCGCCTGAAAGCCCAACGATTGCAAGGATGTTGTTGAAAACGTCCGGTTTGGAAAATAAAACTTCCGAACATGACGAACATCGTCTTGCAGAATCAGTCGGCATTTCATATTCTATTAAGCCGCTTTCGGTATTCCACCTGTCGGCGCGCGGTTCCAAACGCGCGCGATGTTGGAGAGAAGTCGGACTTCTTTTTCGCTTCTGTGGAAAAGAAACGCGCCGGCGGAAAGAAGGCGTTTGACATGGATAAGCCGCGCGCATATACAGCGCGCCTCGCCGGGCCCGGGATATCTCGGAAGCGGCGGGAAGCGTCCCAAAATTTGGTGCGTTTCCGGCTCTTTGACATCGTTGGTGAAGGAAAGAGAAACGCGGGCGGCGACGTTCTTGCGGATGCGCTACGGCGTGTCCAAGTCGTTCGACCTTTTAGCGTTTCTTATCGACTCCCGCTCATCGCGTAAGCGGTGAGCGATATCCCGTCGATAGTAAAAAGTAACGCCAAGTCGTCGGTTCGGATCTTCTGATCTGCGCCGATGGTTTTGGTCGGGCAACTCAACCTGAGAGTTTGATCCTGGCTCAGAACGAACGCTGGCGGCAGGCCTAACACATGCAAGTCGAACGATAAGCCACCTTCGGGTGGTGGACAGTGGCAGACGGGTGAGTAACGCGTGGGAACCTACCCAGAGGTACGGAATAGCTCCGGGAAACTGGAATTAATACCGTATACGCCCTTCGGGGGAAAGATTCATCGCCTTTGGACGGGCCCGCGTCAGATTAGCTTGTTGGTGGGGTAAAAGCCTACCAAGGCGACGATCTGTAGCTGGTTTGAGAGGATGACCAGCCACACTGGGACTGAGACACGGCCCAGACTCCTACGGGAGGCAGCAGTGGGGAATCTTGGACAATGGGCGAAAGCCTGATCCAGCCATGCCGCGTGAATGACGAAGGCCTTAGGGT
>JAJFFL010000285.1 GCA_021776705.1 Alphaproteobacteria bacterium | reverse complement strand
GCGCGCCGCCGCGCGGGCGCGTCTGGAAGCCGGCGCCGGCGGTCTTGATACCGCGCGCGAACTGTCCGCGGTCGCCGACGAAATCGTCTCGGCCCTGTTCGACTTCACGACCACCCACGTGTACCGCGCCTCCAACCCGACCGAGGGCGAGCGGCTGTCGGTGTGCGCCGTCGGCGGCTACGGGCGCGGCGAACTGGCGCCGTTTTCCGATCTCGACCTGCTCTTTCTCAGCGGCTGGAAGCTGACCCCGTGGTCGGAGAGCGTGATCGAATTCATGCTCTACATGCTGTGGGATCTCGGGCTCACGGTCGGTCAGTCGGTGCGCACCGTCGACCAGGCGATCAAGCTCGCCAAGCAGGACTGGACGATCCTCACCGCGATGCTCGATCTGCGCCGCATCGCCGGCGACGCCGAACACCCGGAACTGCTGGCCGGGCGGCTCGCGAAAGACGTTTTGCGCGGCAAAGCGCGCGACTTCGTCGCCGCGAAACTTGAGGAGCGCGACGTGCGTCTCGAGCGCCAGGGCGCGTCGCGCTACATGGTCGAGCCGGACGTGAAGGAGGGCAAAGGCGCGCTCCGCGATTTGCACGTCCTGGACTGGTTGGCGCGCGGCGTCGCCTTGGGGCGGGGCGGGTCGGCCGCCGTGGCGCGGCTGTTCGCCAGCGACGAAGCGCGGCGCTTCGAGGCCGCCGCCGACTTCTTTTGGCGGGTGCGGGCGCTGATGCATTTCGCCGCCGGCCGGCCCCACGACAAGTTGACCTTCGACCTGCAGCCCGAAATCGCCCGCTTAATGGGGTTCGAGGACAAGGGCGCCGAACTCGCCGTCGAACGCTTCATGCGGCGCTACTTTCTGGTCGCCAAAGACGTCGGCGCCCTGACCCGCATTCTGTGCGCCAAGCTGGAGGCGGAAGAGGCGAAGCGCGCGCCCCCGAGCTTGCAGCGGCTGTGGCCGTTGCGCAAAAAGCTCAAAGGCCTCGACGCCAAGATGTTCAAACTCGAGGCGGACCGGCTGAACTTCGCCAACGCGGCCGTGGTGAGGCGCTCGCCGGCGGCGGCGATGGAGCTGTTCCGCACCGCCGCCGCGCACGGCCTCGACGTCCACCCCGACGCGCTGGCGGCGGTCGCGCGGTCGCTCGACTCGGTCGACAAGACGGCGCGGTCGGACGAGACCGCGGTCGCCGCCTTCTTCGGCGTGCTCGGCGAGTTGAAGACGGTGGAGCCGACGTTGCGGCTGATGAACGAGTCCGGGCTGCTCGGCGCCTTCGTGCCGGAGTTTGGCGGCATCGTCGGCCGCACGCAGTTCAACATGTACCACCACTTCACCGTCGACGAGCACACGCTGCGCGTGGTCGGCGGGCTCGCCGACCTGGAGGCCGAACGTCTCGGCGAGGATTCCGAATTCGCCAAGCCGCTGTTCAAGAAAATCTCCAACCGCCGCGCCCTGTATCTCGCGGCGCTGCTCCACGACACCGGCAAGGGCGCCGGCGACCAACAAATCGAAGGCGCGAAAAAAGCCGCAACGGCGGCCAAGCGGCTCGGGCTGTCGAAGATGGAGGTCAAGCTGACGTCGTGGCTCGTCGGCAATCATCTTGAGATGAACGACGTCGCCCAACGCCGCGATCTCGGCGACCCGCGAACGCTGGTGGATTTCGTCGACCTGGTGGAATCGCCGGAGCGCCTGCGCCTCTTGACCCTGTTGACCATCGCCGACATCAGCGCCGTCGGCCCGGGCGTCTGGACGGCGTGGAAGCGGCGGCTGCTCTTCGACCTCTATGACCTCGCCGAAGCCGCCATCCGCGGCGGCCGCGCGACCGCCGAGCGGGCCCGCGACAGTCTCGCCGCGAAAGCCGAGGCGGCTCGGGGGCTCTTGACCGACGCCGCCACGGACGACGAGCGCGCCGCGACCGCGGATTGGGCGGCGCGCATGGACGACGCCTATTTCCTTGCGTTCGGCGCCGAGGCGCACGCGCGCCACGCCGACTTCGCCATGTCGGCGGAGGCTCTCGGCCGGTCGGCCGACGTCGACGCGCGCTGGGCCCCGGAGTCGGGCGTCGCTGAACTTCTGGTGCTGGCGCATGACGAACACGGCTTGTTCGCGCGCCTGGCGCGGGCGGTCACGGCGGCGGGCGGCGACATTCGCGGCGCGCACGCCTTCACCTCCAAGGAAGGCGTCGCGTTCGACGTCTTCCTTGTCAGTCTCAAGGGCGGGCGCGAAGCGGGCGAGGACTGGGGCGCGCTGTCGCGGCTGCGCGACACGGTGCTGTCGGCGGCGCTCGGCGATCCGCTTGACGTCGTCGCGCCCGGTCACAAGGCGTCGCGGCGCGCCGCCGCGTTCGCGGTCGAGCCGACGGTGGCGATCGACAACGACGCGTCCGACGAAGCCACCGTCATCGAAGTGTCGGGCCGCGACCGTCCCGGCCTACTCGCCGATCTCACCGACGTGTTCGCGGCGGCCAAGGCCAGCGTTCTGTCGGCGCATGTGGAGAGCTACGGGGAACGGGTGATGGACGTGTTTTACGTAAGCGAACTCGACGGCGGAAAGCTCAAGCATCCCTCGCGGCGCGCCGCGATCACGCGCAAGCTTTTGGCCGCGCTCGGCGCCCAGGAACCGGACGCCCCGCGTTCCGGCGACCGCAAGCTCGCGCGCGCCAAGGCGAGCGCCGCGCGATGAGTCTGTTCCGGTCGACGGCGGTCATCGGCGGGCTCACCGCGATCTCGCGGGTGCTGGGGTTCGTGCGCGAGATCTTGATCGCCTCGGTGCTCGGCGCCGGGCCGATCTCCGACGCCTTCTTCGCCGCGTTCCGGCTCCCCAATCTGTTCCGGCGGCTGCTCGCCGAAGGAGCCTTCAACTCCGCCTTCGTGCCGTTGTACGCGCGCCGCCTGGAGAGCGGAGACCCGGACGGCCCGGAGGGAGAAAGCCCGCGCGCGGCGGCCGAGCGGTTCGCGTCGGAGACCTTTTCCGTGCTGCTGGTGGTGTTGTTCGTCCTCGTGCTCGCCGCCGAACTCGCCATGCCGTGGCTGATGCGCGGCTTGATGCCGGGCCGCATCGGCGACGCCGAATGGATCTCGCAGGCGACGGTTCTCGGCGCGGTGATGATGCCGTACATCCTGTTCATGTCGCTGACGGCGATGTTCGGCGGCGCCCTCAACGCGCACGGCCGCTTCGCCGCCTTCGCCTTTGCGCCGGTGCTGTTGAACGTCGTTTTGGTCGGCCTGCTGCTGGGCCCCATCGGAACCGAATGGATCGCGGCCCGCTGGCTGGCGCTCGGCGTCTTCGTCGGCGGGGTGCTGCAGTGCGTCGTCGTGTTCGCCGGCGTGCGCCGGTCGGGGATCAAGATTCGTCTGCGCCGGCCGCGCCTGACGCCAGGGGTGAAGCGGGTGCTGACTCTGGGGCTGCCGGGCGCGGTGTCGGCGGGCGTCACCCAGATCAACATCGTCGTCAGCCAGATGATCGCCAGCCTCCAGGTCGGCGCGGTGTCGTGGCTGAGCTACGCCGACCGCCTCTACCAGCTGCCGCTCGGCGTCATCGGCATCGCCATGGGCGTGGCGCTGTTGCCGACGCTGTCGCGCCGGCTTCAAGCGGACGACCTCGCCGGCGCCCGCGACAGCCTCAACCGCGCGATCGAAATCTCGGCGTTCTTTACGCTGCCGGCGGCGGTCGCGCTCGGCGCGGCGTCGCATTTCTGGATTCAAGGCATGTTCGAGCACGGCCGCTTCACCGCCGCCGACACGGCTCAGACCGGCGCCGTGCTCGCCGCGTTCGCGGTCGGCCTGCCGGGCTTCATCGGGGTGAAGGTGTTTGCGCCCGGCTATTTCGCCCGGGAGAACACCGCCTCGCCGATGCGCTTCGCGGCCGTCGGCGTCGGGGTCAATGTCGCGCTCGGCGTCGCCTTGTTCTCTTGGATCGGCGTCGTCGGCCTGGCGATCGCCACCAGCGTCGCCGGCTACGTCAATTCCGGCTTGTTGATGCGCGGTTTGCTGAAGGACGGGCTGCTGAAACCCGACGCGCGCCTGCGGCGCCGGGCGCCGCGAATCGCGTTCGCGGCGGCGCTGATGGGCGTCGCGGTGTGGTTCGCGGCCGGCGCGGTGCGGCCGCAGCTCAGCGGCGCCCTGGTCCCGGACATTCTCAGCTGCCTCGGCGTCGGGGCGGCGGGACTGCTGCTCTACGTCGCCCTCTGCGCGGCCGTCGGCGGCGTGCGATTCGGCGAACTGAAGACCGCCTTTCGCCGCGCCTGACTCGCGACGCTGACCGGTTGCCTCGCGCCGTCGGCGCGTTCATAACCCCGCCGCCATGACCGACGCGCCGACGACTCCGAAGCCCGAAAAGGGCGGCGACTCCGAGCCGGTTCCCTACGCGGGGCCGGAGCGGGTGTTCTCCGGCGTTCAACCGACCGGCAATCTGCACCTCGGCAACTACCTCGGCGCGATCAAGAAGTTCGTCGCCCTGCAGCACCGGCACGACTGTCTGTTCTGCGTCGTCGACATGCACGCCGTCACCGTGTGGCAGGACCCGAAGCGGCTCGCCGCCCAGACGCGCGAAATCGCGGCCGCCTATCTCGCCGCCGGAATCGACCCGTCGAAGGGAGTCATTTTCGCCCAATCGGCGGTGCCCGCGCACGCCGAGCTGGCGTGGATCTTCAACTGCGTCGCGCGGATGGGCTGGCTCAACCGCATGACTCAGTTCAAGGACAAGGCGGGCAAGGACAAGGAGCGCGCCTCCGTCGGCCTGTTCGTCTATCCGACGCTGATGGCGGCCGACATCCTCGTCTACAAGGGCACGCACGTGCCGGTCGGCGACGACCAGAAGCAGCACCTGGAGCTCGCCCGTGACATCGCCGGCAAGTTCAATCTCGACTTCGCCGCGCCCGGCTTCTTCCCGTTGCCCGAACCGCTGATCAAGGGCCCGGGCGCGCGCGTGATGAGCCTTAAGGACGGGTCGAAGAAGATGTCCAAGTCCGACCCCTCGGATCTGTCGCGCATCAATCTCACCGACGACGCCGACGCGATCGCCAAGAAGATCAAAAAGGCGAAGACGGACGCCGAGCCGCTGCCGGATTCGGTCGACGGGTTGGCGAATCGGCCGGAAGCGCAAAACCTGGTCGGCGTCTATGCGGCGCTCGCCGGAAAAACCGACGCCGAGGTGCTGGCGGAATTCGGCGGACAGGGGTTCGGCGCGTTCAAACCCAAGCTCGCCGATCTGGCGGTGGACACGCTTGCGCCCATGGCCGCCGACATGCGCCGCCTGATGGACGACCCGGCGGAGATCGACCGCGTCCTCGCGTCCGGCGCCGCGGCGGCGCGCGACATCGCCGAGCCGGTGATCGCGGATGTGAAACGCATCGTCGGCTTCTGGGGCTGACGTTGTTCACCGAAGCCGACGTCGAGCGCATTCACGCCGGCGTTCGCGACCGAACCCTGCCGAAGCTGGAATGGACCCACCAGGCGCACTGCGTCGCCGCGGTGGCGCTGTTGTGCGAGCTTGGCCTCGACGGCGCGCTTGGCGTCATGCCGGGCCGGATCCGGGCCTACAACGAGGCGACCGGCGTCGAAAATTCCGACACCGACGGCTACCATGAGACGATCACGCGGTTTTCGTTGATCAAGATCTGGGAGGCGATGCAGGCGCGCCCCGATCTCACGCGCGCGGCCTTGTGCGCCGCGGTGGTCGCGGGGCCGATCGGGAAAACCGGTTATCCGCTCGAATGGTATTCGAAGGAGCG
Organism: Alphaproteobacteria bacterium; assembly: GCA_021776705.1. Classification (GTDB taxonomy): domain Bacteria; phylum Pseudomonadota; class Alphaproteobacteria; order Caulobacterales; family Maricaulaceae; genus JAJFFL01. The sequence goes on along the minus strand of JAJFFL010000285.1, from coordinate 1,846 downwards.
CTTGTTTTCGGTCGACGCGCGCCGCGGCTGGATCGCGCCGGACCTGAAGCCGATGTGACCCTACGTCGCCTTGGTTTCGCCCACAGAATGCATGATGTGTGCGACGGGTCGGTATCCACGGCGCGGACGGTTCGCGGTGAAATTCATGTCCTGGTCCAAGATCATCCTCACGGCGGCGGTCGCCGTGACCGCCGCGTTCGCGGCCGCCGCGGACGACCTCGAGGTCGGCGACCTTCGGATCGACCATCCGTGGTCGAAGCCGCCGCTCGGCGGCCGCAACGACACGGCCGCCTACTTCGTGGTGCGCAACCAGGGCGACGAGCCTGACCGGCTTGTCGGCGTCCGCTCCGACGTCGCCGAAGCCGCCGAGCTTCACGCCAGCATCGCCGACGGGGACGTGGCGCGGATGCAGAAAGTCGACGCCGTCGACATTCCGCCCGGCGGCGAGGCGGCGTTCGCGCCCGGCGGTCGGCACGTCATGTTGTTCGGACTCGGGCGCGACATCGCCCTGGGCGATTCGTTCGAGCTGACGCTAGTTTTTGAACGGGCGGGCGACGCCGTCGTGACCGTCCGCGTCGAAAGCCTCGCGGATTATCTCACGTCGCAGGCCGCGGAGGCGCCGGAGGGCGCGGCGGACCCCCACGCCGACCACGGCGGAGACCATTGACGCGGCGCGATTTGACCGGCCGGTCCGGCTTGGTGAAGCTTGACCCATGCTGTTGAGCCAACGCATCCGCGCCTGGCTGCGCCGCCGGGTCGATCCCAGGCGCGACGCCGGACCGTCCGTCGAGGTCTACGACCCGCCGCGGGCGCGGCCGACCCACATGCGCAGCCGCCGCGTCGACAGGGGCTCGGTGATGATCGTTTGGGGGGTGGCCGCGGTGGCTGTTTTGATCGCGGTCGCGATCGCACTCGCGCCCCACCTCATCGCGTCGGCGCGCCTCGGCTGACGCCTAAGGTTTTGTTTCGCTTGCGCGACCGCGCCGATGCGGGGCACGATTCCGACCTATGACGGGACGGGTCTTCAAGTTCCTGGTCGTCGCCGACGGCACGCCGGAAAGCCGGCTCGCGGCCTACTTCGCCGCCCTGCGCGCCCAGCACACCGGCGCGAAGGTGGCTCTTCTGGCTGTCATTCAGCCGGCGGACTTTCACCATTGGATCGGCGTTTCGGCGGAAATGGAGCGCGAAGCCCGCGAGCAAGCCGAAGCGCTGCTGCAGGAGCTGGGCGAAGAAGTGATGCAGGAAACCGACGCGCCGTCGGAATACATCATTCGCGAAGGCGACCTGCGGGTCGAGCTGATGCACTTGATCGAGGAAGACCACGACATCCGGATTCTGTGCCTTGGGGCCGCGCCGGGCGGCAATCCCGGCCCCTTGGTCGGCGCGCTGGCGCGCGGCGGTCGCGGCATGTTCGGCAAACGCTCGATCCCGGTCGCCGTGGTTCCCGGCTCGATGACCCGGCAGGACGTCCTCGACATCGCGTGAATCCTTATTTCGCAAAGGGTTGAAGCGAACCGCGTCTCCCGCCATCTGTTGCGGCGAAGGAGCGATCATGTTCATCCAGACCGAAGCCACGCCGAATCCCGCGACCCTCAAGTTTCTCCCCGGCAAGGAGGTGCTCGGTTCGGGCGTTCTCGAGTTCACCGATGCGGACGCGGCCGCCAAGAGCCCGCTCGCCGCGGCTCTGTTCGAAACCGACGGCGTCGTGTCGGTGATGTTCGGCGGCGACTTTCTCACCGTCACCAAGGCGGACGGGGCGGACTGGGCGCACGTGAAGCCGTCGCTGCTCGCCGCGATCATGGATTTCTATGTCGCCGGCGGCCCGATTCTGACCGAACCGCGGGCG
>JAJFFL010000284.1 GCA_021776705.1 Alphaproteobacteria bacterium | reverse complement strand
AGTCGACGGGGCACACCTCGACGCAATCCTGCAGTTTGCACTTAATGCACGGCTCGGTGACGATGTAGGTCATGGCTTTCTCCGTTTTTCGCCGATTTTGATTCGTCGGATGTTGGGGTCGATTTCAAGAAGTCGCGGACGCGGCGTCGCCGATGCGCGCCAACACGCGTTTGCGGGCGTCGCCGCTTTCCCGGTCGGGGACGTGGATGAGGCCCGAGACGCGGCGCACTAGATTCGATTCGTAATCATGCAGTTGTCCGTCCGCGTAAGCGACCTCCCACAACATTTCGATTATACCGATCCTCTCTTCATGGGAATAGCGGTCGTTGATGACGCGGGTAAAAGCATGAAGCTGATGAGACTCCGCCACCGCCCGCGTCGCGGTTTCCATGATCTCCGTGGCGGCCTCCGCCTCGAGCCCGAATTTCTCGCCAAGGAGCCGCTTGACGGTGCCGCGCTCGCTGTCGTCGACGGCGCCGTCCATGCATGCCGCCTCGACCAGCAAAGCGGCGGCGGCCACCCGGGCGTCATCCTCTCCCTCATTCCCGTTGCCGGGCGGCTGGTTTTCACCGCCGCCGAGCAGCAAGGCCTTGATCCGTTCGATCATGGCTTTGCGTAGCACACCGCCCCCGGAGCGAACAACCCAATAACGGCACAAATCCGGCGCCGATTTTTGCTTGCCCGGACGCCGGACGCGGCCTAAGTCTCGGCGGTCATGGATAGGTCTCCGCGCAACGCATTGAACTTTTCGGCCACCGCCCGCAACCGCGACCCCATTCTGGCGACGCTCGGGCGGGTCCTTCCCGCCTCGGGCACCGTGCTCGAGGTGGCCAGCGGCAGCGGCGAGCACGCCGTCTACTTCGCCGAGCGCTTGCCCCATCTGGTTTGGCAACCGAGCGACCCGGACCCCCGGCACCGCGACAGCATCGCCGCATGGGCGACGCGGGCCGCTGTCTCCAACCTGAAGCCGCCCCTCGATCTTGATACATGCACCGGGGCATGGCCGGCGGACGCGACCGCGGTGGTTTGTATCAACATGATCCACATCGCGCCCTGGGAAGCCTGCGTCTGCTTGATGCGGGGCGCCGGCGCCATCCTCGGCCCCGGCGGCGTCCTCTATCTGTATGGCCCATTCAAGGAGGAGGGTCGCCCGACGGCGCCCAGCAATACCGCCTTTGACGAGTCGTTGCGGCACAGCGACCCCAGTTGGGGCGTGCGCGACCTCGGCGACGTCGCCGCCGAGGCGGCGGTCCACGGCATGGCCCTTGTCGAGACCGTCGCGATGCCGGCCAACAACCTCTCGGTGGTTTTCGCGAAAAGCTGACGGCGGCCGCTTCACTCGGGCTCGTGCAGTTTGTCGATGGCGCGGCGCTCGGCCTTGGTCGGGCGCCCGGCCCCCGGCTCCCGGCTCCCCGAGGCCGGCGTTCTTGTTACACCGACGCGGCGCGGCGGCGGCGGTTCGAGATCTTCGTAAAGGGTCCGGGCCTCGGTGGCCGGGCCGCGGCGCAAGCCGAGAGCGGCCACTCGGATGATGCGCACGTGGGGGCCGAGGGGGAAAGTCAGAACGTCTCCCGTCTTGAGCGCGTAATGGGGCTTGTTGACCAGCTTGCCGTTGATCCTGAGCCGGCCCGCCGCGCAGAAGCGAGTCGCCAGGGAGCGGCTCTTGAAGAACCGCGCGAACCACAGCCATTTGTCGAGGCGCCGGGTGTCTCCCGTCATCGCGGAGGGGCGAGGCCGCGCAGTTTGGCGAAGGGCGAGTCCGCCTCGTGGCGGCGCGCCGCGGCCGGGCGCGGCGCGGCGCGTGCCTTGCGCCGGGGCGCCCGGACGTAGGTATCGGCGTTGCCGGACCCGGCGCCGTGGTAGCCGAGCGCGGCGAGGACCCCGGCCATCTCTCCGCTTCCGCACCCGGCCAGGGACAGGAGATCGGGACCGGCAAGGAACGGGCCGCCGCGCGACAGCTCCCAGGCGCGTTCGGCCAGGCGCTCCACCATGTCGACGCGCAAGGCCAGCGCTCCCAGGACGCGGTAGCCGGCGGCTTCGTAAAAGTCCGGCGGCATGCCGGCCTCGGCCACCAGCGACACCCGGCCGGGGGGCGGCGGGGCGGCGTTGACGCCGGCGTGGACCGCCCACAGCAGGGCGCGCATCTCGACCGCCGGCGACTTGACGAGGGCGGGCATGAACACCGTATGGCGGCCCAGGCGGATGCCCAGTTCCCTGAGTTCCTTGCGTTGGGCGCGTCCGAGCGCCGCGATCTGGCTTTCGACGCGGCGCCGCGGCACCGAGCCAAGCCCCTCGCCAAGCTGGTAGACAATGCCCCGCGCCGGCCCCGCGAGGTCGGCCTGGCGCGCTTTCAAAAGCGGCCCGAGGCGCGCCCCGACGACGCTTTTCAGCCACGCCGTCAGACGGCGCCACAGGCGCTGGCGTTGCTCCGCCGCCAGCAGTCCGCTCGCGGCGGGTTCGACCCGCGGTGTCAGCGCGCCGGGGCCGGGGACGAGCCGGCCGACCTGGGCGCCGCGCCACGAAAGAACCCCATCGGGGGCCAGCGCGAAGGCGTCGTTGCCGTCCGCCTCGAGG
>JAJFFL010000283.1 GCA_021776705.1 Alphaproteobacteria bacterium | reverse complement strand
CGGCGCCGAGCGCGAAGATCGGGCAGCGGATGTCGGACAGGGCGATGACCTTCCCGTCGACCGCGAAGCGCCCGGCGCTGAGCCGGTTCTCCAGGAACAGACCGCGCAAATACTGGGAATGCATGCGGTAGGGCATGCGAGTCCCGTCGGCGTTCCAAGCCATCAGATCGAACACCGGGTCGCGTTCGCCGAGGACGTACTCACGCACCGCCTTCGACCACACCAATTCGTCGGCCTGCAACGCCTGGAACGCGCCTGTCATCTGCCGCGATTCCAAGACCCCCTGATCCCACATCACGTCTTCGAGGAAAGCGACCTCGGCGTGGTCGATGAACAACATCAGCTCGCCGGCCTCGGAAAAGTCCGTCTGCGCCGCCAACAGCGACAGGGAGGCGAGCCGGTCGTCGCCGTCGCGCGCCATCGTCGCGGCGGCGATCGCCAGGATCGTGCCGCCGAGGCAATAGCCGCACGCATGGATCTTGGCGTCCGGCACGATCGTCGCCACGGCGTCGAGCGCCGCCATGACGCCATGCGTGCGGTAATCGTCGAGCGTGAGGTCGCGGTCGCGGGCGGTCGGATTCCTCCAGGAGATCATGAACACGGTCCGCCCCTGGGCGACCAGCCACCGAACGAACGAGTTCTCCGGCGACAGGTCGAGAACGTAGTACTTCATGATCCACGCGGGAGTGATCAGCACCGGCTCTTTGGACACCGTCGCCGTCGACGGCGTGTATTGGATCAGCTCGATCAGATCGTTGCGGAACACGACCCGTCCCGGCGTCGCGGCGAGATCGCGGCCGACCTGAAACGCGTCGACGCCGTGGCGCGGACGTCCGGTCGCTTCGCGTTCGAGGTCTTCGACCCAGTTTTGAAGACCCCGCCGAAGATTGTCGCCGCCGCTGGCGAGCGTGGCCTTCTGGATCGCCGGGCTGAGCAGCGGGTTGTTGGCGGGCGCGGCCATGTCCAGTGCCTGCTCGGTGACGAAGCGCATACGGTCGGCGTTCTTGGGTTGCATGCCGCGCAGCGGTTCGGCGGCGGCCCGCCACCAATCCTGAGTCGCCAACCACGATTGGGCGACGACGTTGTGGGGGTAGGCTGTCCAGCCGTCTTCCAGGTAGCGGCGGTCGGAGTCCAGAAACGGGTAGGGCGGTTCGCTGGCGGCGTCCTCCGACTTGGTTGCGGCCGTCCCGGACCCAGCGGCGTGGGCCGCGTAGATCCACAGTTTCATGGCGTCGCGGGCGGCCTTGCGCGCAAGCGCGGCTTGGCGGCCGGGCGACGCCGACGTGTGGGCGGCCCAGTCCGCCCAGGCGAACCAGGCGGCGAACGGCGACAGGCCGCGGGTCCAGCGGCCGAGCGCGGCGCGCGCCGAGCGGTCGAGAGTCTCGAAGACCTCCAGGTCGAGGGCGCGCCGGCCGATATGGCTTTCCGGCGCGGCGGCGGTCGGATCGGGAGTCGCCGGCCGAGCCGCGATCGGCGCCGGCTTGCGGCGGCGCGACGTTGCGGGCGTTTTTTGATCCATTTCGGCCCCCGTGGGCGGCGGCGTCATGATCTCCAAGCTAGCACGCATGCGGCGCGACGACGCCGCTTCCTGGGCGTGACGCATCCGCGCAGACCCGGGGGCGCGGCCGGACGCGGCGAAAGGGCTTGGCGACGGCGCGGTCCCGACACAGACTCGGGCCAAGACCCATTCGCCGCTTCAGAGTTCGCTGATGTCCCGACCGAAGAACGCGCCCCTTCTGATCGCCCTCGCCGCCGCGGCGTTTCTCGCCTGCGGCGCGGCCGGCTGGGCTTTGCTCGGCGCGGCGCAGGAGTCGCGCGCCGGCGCGGCCGCGGACTCCGACGGACGGCTCGACGCGGGGGCCGGCGCAGGCTAACCCGGCGCTCGATGCCCGTCGTCCAGGACTACCGCGCCCGTGTCGCTTCCGGCGACCTGACGCCCGACCCCGCGCAGGAGCGCGCGGCCGAGATGCTGAGCGTGCTGGCGCGCCGGCTGCAGGACTGGTCGCCGAGAAAATCGGTCCTGAGTTTCGGCCGCCCCGCGCCGCAGCCGAAAGGGCTCTACCTCTACGGCGGCGTCGGGCGCGGCAAGTCGATGCTGATGGACATGTTCTTCGACGCCGCGCCGACGGCGAAGAAACGTCGCGTGCACTTCCACCAGTTCATGCTCGACACCCACGCGGCGATCGCGGCGCGGCGCCAGACGTCCGACGGCGACCCGCTGCCGAAAATCGCCCGCGACGTCGCCGCCGAGACCTGGCTTTTGTGCTTCGACGAAATGCAGGTCGAGGACATCGCCGACGCGATGATCCTGGCGCGTCTGTTCGCGCATCTGTTCGAGCGCGGCGTCGTCGTCGTCGCGACCTCGAACCGGCCGCCGCGCGACCTCTACAAGGACGGCCTCAACCGGCAACTGTTCACGCCGTTCATCGACCTTCTGCACGACTCCATGGACGTCCTCGAACTCGACGCCCGGCGCGACTACCGGCTGGAGCGCCTCGCGGCGGCGCCGGTGTACTACGCCCCGCTCGGGCCGGCGGCCGACTCGGCGATGGACGCGGCGTGGCGGCGGCTGACGCTCGGCGCGCGGCCGCGGGCCTGCGAACTGACGGTGCAGGGTCGGCCGCTGCAAGTGCCGGCGCAGGCCGCCGGCGTCGCCCGGTTCAGCTTCGACGAGCTTTGCGCCCGGCCCCGGGGCGCGGCCGACTATCTGCGCCTCGCCGCCGCGTTTCAGACGCTGCTGGTCGACCGCACGCCGGCGCTGTCGCCCGACAAGCGCAACGAAGCCAAGCGCTTCGTGACGCTGATCGACGCGCTCTACGAGGCCCGCACCAAGCTGGTGATGAGCGCCGACGCGGAACCGGACGCGCTTTACCCCGCCGGCGACGGGGCCTTCGCGTTCGAGCGCACCGCCAGCCGCCTGCACGAAATGCGGACCCACGCCTACCTCGCCGAAGCGCGCCGAGCGCCGGCCGCGCCGACCGGCTGACGCGGCCCGCGTCTGATCGCCGCGCCGCGTGTGGCGGCGGTGGACGCCAATCGACCGACAGGCGACATTGCGCCGTCGTCGAAAAGGTAGCCGTCATGTCGCGCTCCATCGGACTCACGCCCGAAATCGAATCCTACGTGCGCGCCGCGAATCGCGACGAGCACCCGGTCTTGAAGCGTTGCCGCGAAGAGACCGCGCGCGATCTCGGCGCTCAGATGAACATGCAGATCAGCCCCGAGCAGGGGGCGTTTCTTCAACTCCTGGCGTCGCTGACCCAGGCGCGTGACGCGCTCGAAATCGGCGTCTTCACCGGCTACTCCGCCGTCGCCACCGCGCTGCGCATGAAACAGCGTCACGGCGACGAGGCGCGCCTGATCGCGTGCGACATCTCGGAAGATTTCATGGGCCGGGCGGCGGTCTATTTCGAAGCCGCCGGCGTCCGCGACATCATCGAGCCGCGCGTCGGCCCGGCGCTCGCCAGCCTCGATCAGCTGCTCGAAGAAGGCGAGGCGGACGGATTCGATCTGGCGTTCGTCGACGCCGACAAGCCGGGCTACGTCGCCTACCACGACCGCGTCGTCGCGCTCCTGCGTCCGGGCGGCGTGGTCGCCTACGACAACGTCCTGTGGAGCGGCGACGTCGCCAACCCCGCGAAGACCGACGCCGACACCGCGGGACTGCGCGCGATCGCCGAAATGGCCAAAGCCGACGATCGTGTCGACGTGGCGTTCACGACGATCGGCGACGGCCTGCTGTTGTGCGCGAAGCGCTAGCGCCGCCCGCGCCGCCCGTCGAGACCGCAACCCACGGCTGAGCGCGCCGCGGCCGCCCCGCGTCTCGGACGTCCCCGGGCGTCGCGGGGCGGTTTCGGCGGACGGCGAAGTGTGGCATAGGCCGGGTTCGTCGCGGGGGAGCTTCGAAACGCCGACATGGATGTGGGGGTCAGCCGGCCGCCATTGCTTTCGGGCTTGGCGGCGTGCCGCGCGTACGCGACGTTCGTGCTCGACCCGATTTCATGCGGCAAGGCGCTGCACGCGCGGCTCGGCCCCGACTTCGCGGTCGATCCGCCGTTCACCAACTCCCGCGCCGGCCGGCGCATCGTGTTCACCGCGCGCGAAAACCTGATCGAGCGCGTGCTCGGCGATCCGGACTGTTTTCGCACTGTCGGCGTGGCGGTGACCCGCGGGCCCCCGGGTTCGGCGCAGCGGCGCCTGCGCAACGGCGTCATTCGCATGAGCGGACCGCCGCAGGCGGCGATGCGGCGCGCCTTCGCCCCGCCGCTGTCGAGCGCGCGGCTGAACGCGTTTCACGACCGGCTGACGCAGATTTGCGACGAGGAGATCGCGGCCTGGCCGCGGGCGGCGCGGTTCGACGCCGCGCCCGCGGTCAAGCGCTTGGTGCGGCGGGCCGCGGCCGAGCTCTTGTTCGGCGGCGGCGACATCGGCCGGGCGCTGAAGGTCGCCGACCTGATGGACGTCCACTCGCAGCTTCAGTACAGCCGCCGCACGTTCCTGGCGCCGGCCGCGATCCCGGGCGCGCCGTACGCGCGTTTGTTGCGCCACGCCGAACGCGTCGAAAGCGAACTCATCGCCTGGATCGAGGACCACGACGGGGAGGGCGGCGATCTCATCGCGCGCGTCGCGTCGCTGTCGTCGTGCGACGGCGAGCCGCTCGACGCGCGCGCCCGCGCCGCGCAGCTCTGGACCCTGTTCGGCGCAAGCTTCGAAACCACCGCCACGACGCTGTCCTGGGCGCTGCTGCATCTGCCGTGGAATCCCGACTGCGCGCGGCGCCTGGCGGAGGCCGTCGCCGCGGACGGCGACGCGGCGGCGTATCTCGACGCCTTCGTGACCGAAACCCTTCGCATGACGCCGCCGGTCGCGTTTCAGATGCGCCGCGCCGCGGTGGCGGGCGAACTCGGCGGCTGTCCCTTGAATCCAGGCGACCGCATCCTGTTGAGCGCCCTGGTGCTGAACCGCGATCCGGACATCTACGCCGAGCCCGATCGCTTCCGGCCCGAGCGCTGGCTGGGCGGCGACTCCACGGCGATGCGGCCGTTGGCGTTCAGCGCCGGCCCGCGCCGCTGCCTTGGGTTTCATTTCGCCAAGATGACGTTGGCCGCCGCCCTGTCTCGGATCGTCGGCGGCGACGCCGTCGTTGTCGCCGGCCGGCCGAGGATCGGCGTCCGGATCGCCATCGCGCAGGGGCCGACGCGCCTGCCCCTGGCGCTCGCCGGCCGCGGCGCCGACAGTCCGCCGGCGAGGTTCGTCGGCCCCGCGGCGCGCCAGATGTCGCAGCGCTGACGGCGGCTCCCCGCCTTGCCGCCGTGCCGGCTTCGCGCTAAGCCGCGCGCGACCTCATGCGGGCCGCCGACCGGCGCCCGCCGTCCCTGACATGCGCGAAGGAGCGCCTCCCATGGCCCGCAACAAGATCGCTCTCATCGGCTCCGGCATGATCGGCGGCACCCTCGCGCACGTGGCGGCGCGCGAGGAGCTCGGCGACATCGTGCTGTTCGACATCGCCGAGGGCGTCGCCAAGGGCAAGGCGCTCGACATCGCCGAGGCGAGCCCGGTGTTCGGCAAGGACGCCAAGCTCGCCGGCTCGTCCGACTACGCCGCCATCAAAGGCGCCGACGTGTGCGTCGTCACCGCCGGCGTGCCGCGCAAGCCGGGCATGAGCCGCGACGACCTGCTGGGAATCAATCTGAAGGTCATGAAGGCGGTCGGCGAGGGCATCAAGGAGCACGCGCCGGAGGCGTTCGTGATCTGCATCACCAATCCGCTCGACGCCATGGTGTGGGCGCTGAGCGAGTACTCCGGGCTTCCCAAGCACAAGGTCGTCGGCATGGCCGGCGTGCTCGATTCGGCGCGCTTCCGGCATTTTCTCGCCGAGGAGTTTCACGTCTCCGCCGAAGACGTCACCGCCTTCGTCATGGGCGGCCACGGCGACACCATGGCGCCGCTGCTGCGCTACTCCACCGTCGCCGGCATCCCGGTGCCGGACATGATCGCCATGGGCTGGTCGACGGACGAAAAAATGAACGCGATCGTCAAGCGCACCCGCGGCGGCGGCGGCGAGATCGTCGAACTTTTGGGCACCGGTTCGGCCTACTATGCGCCGGCGGAAAGCGCGATCCAGATGGCCAAGGCGTTCCTGCGCGACAAGAAAAAGCTGTTGCCGTGCGCGGCCTGGTGCGAAGGCCCGTTCGGCCTCGACGGTCTCTACGTCGGCGTCCCGGTGATTCTCGGCGCCGGCGGCGTCGAGCGCATTGTCGACATCACGCTCAACGCCGACGAACAGGCGATGTTCGACAAGTCCGTCGAAGCCGTGCGCGGCCTGGTGGCGGACTGCAAGAAGCTGGATCCGAGCCTGGGGGCGTAGGGTCGCCCAGATGGGTGTGGCCGCCCGAAGGAAGCGTGCATTCCTCGACAAGAATCCGACTTGCTGTTTTTGCGGTGGTGAAAGGCCGGCATCTACGCAGGATCATGTTCCGGCACGCGCCTTCTTTCCCAACCGAACTTGGCCTGAAGGCTTTGTGTTTCCGGCGTGCGACGCCTGCAATTCTAGTTCGCGAGACGCAGAAAACCTGTGCGCAATGATGGCGAAGGTCATACGAATTGAGCCGTCGCCATACTCTAAGGAAGAATTCGAAAAAGCGGTGCTTGCGATGAAGCGGGGGTTTCCCTCGCTATTTGGCGCGATCAGCGGCGGAGGAGAGGCTGCTTCGGGCTACTACGCTCGAACCGGCGAACCGGAACCGACGTCTGAGTTTTACTTACCTGAGTCTACTGTCGTAACCGTCCCAGAAGATGTCCATCCGCTCGTTGAGGCCTTCTTCCTAAAGCTGGGCCTTGGCCTCCACTACAAACACGTCGGCAGCGTATTCCCTGCTAGTGGTCACTACTTAGTGTACTGGTTCACAAACAAGACGCTCATCGAGCAGAGCCTACCCCCAGCAATTGGTGCGTTGTTCCCCAACGCCGAGGAATTGAAAAGGGGCAGCACGGGCGTTGAGCATTTTTTTGACTATCGATGGGGAGAGAATTCGCCCGAGGGTCTTTTCGGATCGATTGTAGTTTTCGGCGACTCGTTTGGAGCCGTGGTTGCGCTTGTTCGATCAAAACCAAAAAGCAAGGTGTTGCCTTGGACTGAATTTGCTCCAGTGACAGGAGTTGCTGTGACCGAATAGTCCAAGGGACTGTGCTCAAAATTTTGAGCATTGGTCGGACATTGCCGCCGCCGAATATTCGTGATCGTCCAATCTGTCACGGCGGTACGGGGGCGGGTCGAGGACTCCAAGCAGCTCCACTCGAGTTTGGGGGCGTAACCCGCGCGACTGACCCGGTCGGCGAGGACGTTCGCCGGCCGTCGATGTGTTAGGATCGCCTCCACAAGCGGCGTGGAGTGAGCGCATGCCTCCCGCAGTCAAGATTGTCCGTTTCGTCGTGACCGCGGTCTTTTCGCTCTTGGCCGGCGTCTTGGTCCTGCAGGCCCTCGCCTACGGCGTCGGTTTCGCCCTCAACCCGGAGAGCGGGGTCGGCGAATTCGGCTACCAGACACCAACCGTGGTGGAGCCCCTCACCGTCATGCTGGTGGGCCTCGTCGGCGTCGGGATGCTCGCCAACGCCGCGCTTCTGGTTGTGTCCGTGGTGCTGGTCTGGCGCGCCAACCCGGCGGGCGCCTATGTCGCGATGATCGTCGGCGGCGCCTACGTGCTTTACGGCGCGGTCGCCTACCGCGCCGAGTGGTGGTGGGACGCGAATTTCTACGGCTTCACGGGCGCCGCGCTGTTCGTCTTGGCCGTGGCGGTGCGCCTGCTTCGACCCCGGAACCGCGGCGACGACGGCGCGTGACCGCCGCCGCATCGCCATTGGACGCACGCAAACGCGACGGCGAGGTCCGAAGTTTGGGTGGCCTAGGACGCCGCCGCGACGGCGCTGAAGGCGAGCACGAACAGAGCCGCGCCGACGAGGCTGGCGACGAACAGGAAGGCCGAGCCGGTGATCACGATGTCGCCGGTCGTCGGGCCCCGCGTCGCGGGCGAGCATTCACAGAACAAGCACATGGCGCAAGAATACCACTCCGCCGCCGACTCCGCCAAGCGCGGCGGCCGGCCGAAGCCACGGAGCCTTCCGATGACCCACAAGTCCCAACTCGGCGAACTGACCATCGACTGCCCGCCGGAGGCGTTCGAGGCGGCGGTGGAGTTCTGGTCGCGGGCGCTCGGCTACGCGGCGAAAGACGCGGACTCCGACGACTTCAAGGTGCTCGAAACGCCCGCCGACGAGGTCGCCGTCAACATACAGCGCGTCGACCACGAGCCGCGCGTGCACCTCGACATCGAGACCGACGACATCGCCGCGGAGGTGGCGCGGCTCGAGAAGCTCGGCGCGGTCAAGGTCCGAGACGGCAAGCGCTGGGTGGTGATGCGGGCGCCGTCGGGCCACGGCTTCTGCGTCGTCAACAAGGGCAACCGCGGCCAGTTCGACCGCGACGCGAAGACCTGGACCTAGATCCTTCCTCCGGCGCCGAGGAGGAGGCGCGACAGAGGCCGCGCCGCGCTCTAGAAAGCCCGCCATGACCCGCCGACACGCCGACGCCTCATGACCACGTTCTGGCTCCACGTCGGCGCGCCGGCGACCGGAGCGGCGCCCTTGGCGGCGTTTCTGGCCGACAACGCGCGCGTGCTCGCCGCCGACGGCGTCGCGGTGCTCGACCGCCTCGACGCCGCGCCGCCGCCGGACGCCGAGCACGCGGCGTTCAGCGACGCCGGCCTGTTCGCCGCCGACCCCGGCGCAGTCGCCGCCCGGCTGCCCGAGGCGACGCGCGCGGCGGCGCGGGTGGTGCTCTACGTGCGCCGGCAGGACCTGTTCTTCGAAGCGCTTTACAAGCAGGCCGTCGCCGCCGGCCGCACGACCGAGGGATTCGCGGAGTTCGTCGCCGCGCGCCGGGGGCTCGGCGACTGGGCGGCGCGCGCGGACGCCTGGGCGGCGGCGATCGGCGCCGACCGCCTCGACGTGCGGCGCTACGACCGGGCGACGCTGCGAAAAGGCGACGTGCGGCGCGATTTTCTCGCCGCCCTCGGCCGCCGCGTCGACAAGCGCTTCGACCTGCGTCAGGCCGCCGAGGCGGCC
>JAJFFL010000282.1 GCA_021776705.1 Alphaproteobacteria bacterium | reverse complement strand
CGCGCCGGAAAGCGCGTCTGGGAGCTGGCCGGGATCGCCCCCAAGCCGGTCGAGACCGTCTACACGATCGGCCACGACACGGCCGACGCCATGGCCGCCAACGCCGCCCAGGCGACGCCGTTCAAGCGTCTCAAGATCAAGCTGACGCCCGACGACCCGGCCGGCCGCCTCGCCGCGGTGCGCGCCGCGCGCCCCGACGTGCAGCTGATGGTCGACGCCAACCAGGGCTTCAGCTTCGGCCTCCTCAACGACGTGCTGCCGGTGTTGCAGCGGCACGGCGTCGAGCTGATCGAACAGCCGCTGCCGCGCGGCGGCGACGCTGAGCTGGAGGGGTTCGCGTCGCCGATCTCGCTGTGCGCCGACGAGTCGTGCCTGACGCTCGACGAACTCGACCAGGCCGCGGAGCGCTATCAGATGATCAACATCAAGCTCGACAAGGCCGGCGGCCTCACCCACGGGCTCGCCCTGGCGCGCGCCGCGCAGGCCAAGGGCCTCGGCCTGATGGTCGGCTGCATGGGCGGCACCTCGCGCGCCATGGCCCCGGCCTGGGTCGTGGCGCAGCTGTGTTCCTGGGTCGACCTCGACGGCCCGTTCCTGCTCAAGGCCGACCGCCTCCCCGGCCTCGACTACGCCGACGGCGAAGCCCGCGCCGTGCCGAGGGGGGTGTGGGGGTGACGGCGGCAGGCGGCTGAGACGGCCGACGGTTGCGCGGTTGCCCTCCGCCTTGTGGAGGAAGGGAAAGGGGTGCGGAATATAGTCATGTCAACGAGAAAACGACATGCCGGAGTCATCGGCGATGACCAGCCATCGTTGAGATAGAATGGCCCAATTGGACGCAGGGGCGGATGCATGCTTTTCAGACGCTTGCTGATGCACGTTCGCGAGCTTGCGATCTTCGCAGGGATCGCCGCTCTGGCTTTTCCGGTCAGCGCTTGCGCTCAAGTTCCAAGCGACGACGAAAGGATCATCGTCTCAAAGCCGACCGAAGATCGGGGCATGCTGACCGGCCTTGAGTTGGAAGTTGCGTTTCCCGACGAAGGCGTAACGGCGAACGTCTCGGCTCGCACGACGGCGGACGGCGCGACGGAACTGCGCGTTTCACTCAACAATCAACTCATCGATCTCTCACATTCGTTCATCGCGTCTACGGTATCCGGCGCGTACGTCTCAAGCGTTGATGTATTCGCGCAAAAATTCCGCGAACGCATCTGCTTCATGGTCAACTACAGCTACCTGCGCGAGAGCGACGATGATTACGTCGATGTGCAGGTGGCGATTTGCGAAGGTGAAGTCGCGCGCATCATCGCGGTCGACAGCGATTACAATACGGTGTTTTGGGACGATGAACTTTGAGATCGAAGCCAAACAGCGTCGCGTATGCGATAGGTTTTCTGCCGCGTTCCTTCCTCCCTCTCCGCAAGAAGAGTTCGGAACTTCGCAAGAATCGCCGCGGCATCGCGATCGTCCCTGCACCCCCTAACCCCCTCCACATTTGAGAGGAGTTTGATGGCTGCATGGGCGGCACCTCGCGCGCCATGGCCCCGGCCTGGGTCGTGGCGCAGCTGTGTTCCTGGGTCGACCTCGACGGCCCGTTTCTGCTCAAGGCCGACCGTCTCCCCGGCCTCGGCTACGCCGACGGCGAAGCCCGCGCCGTGCCGAGGGGGGTGTGGGGGTGACGGCGGCAGGCGGCTGAGACGGCCGACGGTTGCGCGGTTGCCCTCCTCAAAGTGGGGAAGGAAAGTCGATCCCTACTCTTCCTCCTCCGCCACTTTCTCGAACTCATAGACCAGCGGGTCGAGGAAATCCGGGCGGACCTGGAACGACAGGCTCTTCACCTTGGCGTCGGTTCCGATGTCGAACTCGACCAAGCTTTCGCGCGCCGCGGGCGCGTCCCAGTCGACCTGGAACGTGTCGAGCTGCCAGTGCGCGAGCGGGCCCTGCAGCTCGGCGTGGCGAGTCATGTTCAACGACAAGGCGCCGCGGTTGAGCGTCACCTCCACGTCGCCCATGAAGTCGTCGCGGTACGTGCCCACGTAGGCTTCAAGCGGCAGGCTCGGCGTGGAGTCGGTCAGGCGCTCGGCCTCGGCGGCGCCTTCGGCTTCCGCCGTCGCCGCGCGCCCGGCGAGGGTCCGGGCGAGACCGAATTCGCTCCAGTCGGCCGCCGTCTCGTCGCCGGCGAAGGACCAGGATCGGTTGTCGACGCCGAGGAAGCGGTCGATGGCTTCGTAGACGACGGCGTCGGCGAGGCCGCCCCACTCGTCCGAGTTGGTCAGCACGACGACGCCGAAGTCCTTGTCCGGCAAGGCCGCGACCTGGGAGATCATGCCGTCGATGCCGCCGCCGTGGCGGGTGAGGTATTCGCCGCGGTAGGACGCGGTCATGACGCCGAGCCCGTAGACGCCGTTGACGATCGGATTTCCTTCCCGGTGGCCGCCGGGCAGAACCGTGTGCGGCCGCCGCAGCATGTTGATCGTCGCCTCGCTGACCACTTGCTCGCCGCCGTAGGCGCCGTCGTGGACCCGCATCAGCAGCCACTTCGCCATGTCGTTGGCGGAAGAGTAGATGGCGCCGGCCGGCGCGATGTTGGAAATGTCGCGGTGCGGGATCATCACGTGTTCGCCGTCGACCATCGAGTGCGGCGTGGCGACGTTGCGCGCGTTCTCCACTTCGGAGAAGCGCGAGAACGAGCGCTCCATGCCGAGCGGCTCGAGGATGCGGGTCTCGATCACCGTGTCCCAGTCCTGGCCCGAGGCCTGTTCGATGATTTCGCCGGCGACCAGGAACATGAAGTTGGAGTAGCCCCACTCAGTGCGCAGCGCGTACGCGGGTTCGAGATGCTTGAGCTTGCCGACGCTCTCCTCGCGGCTGATGTCGGACCCCCACCACAACAGGTCGCCGGCCCAGGTCGCGTAGCCGGCGCGGTGCGAGAGCGTGTCGCGGATTTCGATTTCGCCGGTGCGGTAGGGATCGGAGAGGATGAAGCCGTCGAGCCGTTCAACCACCTTGTCGTTCCAGCCGAGCTTGCCCTCGTCGACCAGCGCCCCGACGGCGGCGGCGGTGAACTGCTTGGTGTTGGAGCCGATGGCGAACAGGGTGTCGGCGTCGACCGGCGTCGACCCGCCCTGCTCGAGCGTGCCGAAGCCGTGCGCGAACACCACCGCGTCGCCGTCCACGATGGCCACCGACAGGCCCGGCATGGACCACGCCGCGCGCGCCGACTCGACCCACTCGTCGAAGCCGTCGAGGTAGGCCGTGTCCTGCGCCGACGCGCCCGAAACCGCCGCCGCGGCCGCGAACGCGGCCGTCACGAACTTGATGCGCATGGTGATCCCCTTGACCTCTCGCGGCCGGTTCGTCGCCGCCGTCTCGGGGACAAGCTTAGCCGAGCGGCGAAGTGTCGGACAGGGGCGGTGATTTTCGCCCGGCGCGGGAAGTTCGCCGGCCGTCGGCGCCGTCCCCTACCGGCACTCCTCCAGCAGCCGGTCGGCGACGGCCGCGACGCCGAGCGACACCGGGTCGGTGGCCGGCAGGCCGGTGAGGTTGGCGACCTCTTCGAGGTAGGCGTCGCGGTTTTTGTCCGACAACACCGACGTGTTCACCGCCACGCCGACGCAGACCACGTTCGGGTTGGTCAGCCGCGCGGCTTCGAGGTTGCGCGAGATGCAGTCCTCGATCGACGGCAGCGCATAGTCGGGAAAACCGGAGATGGTGGCGCGGGTGGCGTCGTGGCAGAGCACGATCGCGTCCGGCTGCGAGCCGTGCAGCAGGCCGAGCGACACGCCGGCGTAGCCCGGGTGATAGAGCGAGCCCTGGCCCTCGATCACGTCCCAATGATCCGGCGCGGCGTCCGGCGACAACACTTCCGCCGCGCCGGAGGTGAAATCGCAAACCACCGAGTCGATCGGGATGCCGGCCCCGGCGATCAGGATGCCGGTCTGGCCGGTGGCGCGAAACGTCGCGTCGACGCCGCGGCCGACGAGGTCGCGGTGCAGCGCCAGGGCGGTGAACTTCTTGCCCGCCGCGCAGTCGGTGCCGACGGTGAGCAGCCGCTTGCCGGTGCGTTTTTTGCCCGACCCGACGGGCAGGTCCTTCGGCGGCGTGCGCACGTCGATCAGACGCCGGCCGTGTTTGGCGGCCGCCGCGGCCAGCTCCGGGTGGTCGTTGAGGCGCGTGTGCAGGCCGCCGGCGACGTTGAGCCCGTGCGCCAGCGCCTCGAGCAGCACCGGGATCCAGGTCGGCTTCCAGCCGCCGCCGATCGCCGCGACGCCGACGATGAGAGTTTTGGCGCCCTGCGCCGCCGCCTCTGCGACCGTCAGGTCCGGCAACCCCACCGACGCCGACGCGCCGGCGAGCCGGATCTGGCCGAGACAGCGGTCGGCGGACCAGTGCGCCAGCCCCTGCGCGGTCTTGAGATAGCGCGGGTCCGGCTCGTCGCCGAGAAACAACAGATAAGGCGCGTCGATCATGGGCGGAGTTCCGGCAGACTCAACGGTTGCCTATCAGCCTTGCGTCGACGGCGCCACGTCGGACAAGCGCGAATCCCCGACGACCAGCGCGCGCTGCCCGGCCAATTCGCGCCGCACCCGATCCATTCGCGCGGCGAATCGCGGGTCGCCGCGCAAGCTGGCGAAAAAAGGCGACGCAGAAAGCCGACGCCAGTCTCGGTAACCCAGAGCGATGGCGTCATCGAGCCGTTCGAGAGCGCCCTCGACATCGCCCGCCGCCGTCAGGGCCGCCGCCGCCGCGATCGACGAGTCCGGCCACCGGTCGCCCTGGGCGCGGCCGAGTCGTTGCTGCTCGGCGGCCGCGAACGCGCGTCCGGCGGCCTCTTCGTCGCCGCGCCAAGCCGACAAGGCGAGGCCTTCCAAGCGGCCGGCGTCGGGCCGCTGACCGTTCGCCGCGCGAAACGCCGCGATCGCGTCCTCATAGCGCGCGAGCGCGAACAGCGCCTCGCCGCGCGCCACGTCGAGACCCGCGCCGCGGGCCGCCTCGTCGTCGCCCGCCGCGGCCGCGACAACTTCCTCATGCCGGCCTTCGGACAGCAACAACTGAACACGCGTCGCGGTGAGCAACGGATTGTCCGGCTTCAGGTCCTCGGCGCGGCCCAGCCATGCCCACGCCGCGTCGTCATATCCCAGCAAATGCAGCGCCGTCGCGATTTGAAGTTCTGAATAGGTCGTGGCTCCACCGGACTCGAGCACCCGCGATTCAAGGACCAACGCTTCGTGGAGGCGGCCTTGAATCTGCAACAGATAAGCGGCGCTGGCCATGGCGGCGCGGTCGTCGGGATTCGCCGCGATCGCTTGCTGATAGGCGCGCAGCGCCTCGTCCACTCGACCTTGGGCGTCGAGGGACAACCCGAGCGCGTGCCACGCTTCGGCTTCGCCCGGTTTGATCGCCAAGGCGTTCCTCGCCAAATCTTCCGCCTCGTCGGCCCAGATCGCGCCCCCGTCGTACTTCGTCGCGCGATGTCCGTAGACGAAGCTCAGACCGACCAGCGCGTCGACCGCGTTCGGATGCTCCGCGAGCACGGATTGAAACAGCCGCGCCGCGCGCTCGTTCGACTCGTTGTCGGCGCGCGCCAGATAGTCGCGCGCGCTCGCGATCCTTTCTTCGACCGTGACCGCGGCGGTGAGGGTCGGGCGCTCGGGTTCGTCGGCTGAGTCGCGAGGCTCCGCCATCCAGGCCGTCGCCGCCGCGAGGCCCAAGATCGCGATCACCGCGGCGGCGCCCAAGAGTCGCGGCCCGACGGCCATCTCGAGTTCCGGTACGGCCGGCGCAATGAGCTGATAGCCCACACCGCGCACGGTGCCCACGTATCGCGGAGACTTTGGATCATCGCCCAACGCCTGGCGCAGCAGCTTGACTCGCTGGGTGAGCGCGTCGGGACTCACATGGCGTCGGCGCCAGGCGCGCCGCGCCAACTCCTCGAACGTCACGACATCGGGTGCGCGTTCAACCAAAACTTCGAACAAGCGCCACGTCAGATCCGGCAACGTCAAGCGATCGCCGCCGCGGCGGACCTCGCGACGCCGCACGTCGACCGTCAAGTCATCCACGCGGCTGCGCATTCTGCCGTCCTCGCACCGAGTTCCTCGTGACTTCAGCAATCTTCAGAATCTTTTCGGCGACTTCAACGCCCGCGGGCGCCAAGGAGCCTGAGGATTCACACGTCACGCACACGAGGCTCTCATGCTTGCACTTCTCGTCACAACGCTTCTCGGGGCGGCGGCCGCCCCCTCGCCGGTCTGGCCGGCCGACGCCGTCGCCGCGTTGGAGGACGCCGTCGCGGAAGGCCGCTACCAAACCGTCACCAGCGCGCTGATCTCCAAGAACGGCGAAATCCTCTACGAAGGCTACTTCCAAGGCGCCGACGCCGACACGCGCCACGACACGCGCTCGGCCACAAAAACCGTGACGAGTTTTCTCGTCGGAGCGGCGATCGCCGACGGTCGCTTGACGGGCGTCGATCAAACCATCGCTCCGTTTTTCGACGACAAGCGTCCCTTCGCCCACGACGGCGCCCGCAAGGACGCGATCACGATCGAAGATCTTCTCACCATGAGCGGCCCGCTCGAGTGCGACGATTGGAACCAGTTTTCACGCGGAAATGAGGAACGCATGTACGTGGTCGAAGACTGGACCAGCTTCTTTCTTGATCTCGAGTTTCGCGGTTTTCCTCCGTGGACCACACCGCCGTCGCAGAGCGCTCATGGGCGGGCATTTTCCTACTGCACCGCCGGCGTCCACCTGTTGGGCCAACTCGTCCAGCGCGCCGTCGGCGAGGATTTGGAGGCCTACGCGCAGCGCCGGCTGTTCGACGCCGTCGGCACGAATGGCGTGGTCTGGCCGCGCAACGGCGCCGGCGAAGCCGTGGCCGCCGGCGGACTTCGGCTGACGACGCGCGAACTTGCCCGCTTGGCCGAACTGCAGCTCAGCGGCGTCGGCGTCGAGGACGCCGAAGTCCTTCCGCCGTCTTGGCGGGAGTCCGCGACGACGCCGCGCGCGCGAATCGATGACGACACCGAATACGGCTACTTGTGGTGGCTGCGGACGTATGAGGTCGGCGGCGAATCGCACCCGGTCGTCTACATGGCCGGCAACGGCGGCAATCGAGTTTGGGTCTTGCCCGATCACGGCGTGGTCGTGGTTCTCACCAAGACCGACTACAACTCGGCCGAGATGCACGACGCCGCGGACGCATTCTTCGACGAGCAAATTGTGGCGCGCCTGACGACGGCGGAGTGATCCGAAACTAGGGCGCGCCGCCGGCCGCGGCGTCTTCGGCGGCGGGAGAGTCTTCGTCGGCGGCGGCGTCGTCGGCGGCGGATTCGGTTTCCTCGGCGGCCTTCTCCTCCTCCGCCGCGGCGGCC
Source organism: Alphaproteobacteria bacterium (assembly GCA_021776705.1). Classification (GTDB taxonomy): domain Bacteria; phylum Pseudomonadota; class Alphaproteobacteria; order Caulobacterales; family Maricaulaceae; genus JAJFFL01. The sequence goes on along the minus strand of JAJFFL010000282.1, from coordinate 6,630 downwards.
GCCAGAGCGGCGTCGACGGCGGGGGCGCGGCGGGCGCGGAAATCCTCGAGGAAAGCTTCGAGCGTCTCGGCCCCGGAGATGCGCCGGGCGAGATCCTTGACGACGACGCCGTCGACGTCGGGGCGGTCGGTGACGAGGCGCCAGGCGGTGGCCTCCGCGCCGTCGCGCATCTTGGCGTCGTAGCGCGCCTTGAGGCGCGCCAGCCCGTCCGCGTCGCCGTCGAGGCCGTAGGCGACGGCCGAGCGCAGAACGAAGTTCTCGTCCTCGACCCGCAGCCGTCCGGGCGCCGACCAGGCGTCGCCCGCGGCGCGCTCGAGCAGCGGCCCGGCGTTGGCGAAGTCCTTCTGCGACCAGGCGATGTCGGCGCGCAGCCGCACTGCGGATCGCGACCGTTCCGTCGACAACAGCTCCAGGGCGTGGTCGCGGCGGCCGATTTCGGCGAGCGCCCGGGCTTCGAGCAGCAGCCGTTCGGAGTTGAGGTCGTCGGGCAGCCGCGGCAGGCGCGAATCGCGCAGCACGTCGAGCGCGTCCTCGGCGCGCCGGTCCATCATGTAGATCGCCGCCAGGTCGGTCGCGACCTGCGCCTTGGCGAGGCCGCGCAGCCGGTTGTCGACCTGGTGCCGCAGCAGCTCGCTCGCCTGCTCGAGCAGGTCGAACTCCAGCAAGCGGTCGGCGAGCCGGCGGATCATGCGGTCGCCGTCGGCGCCGATCGGCGTCAGCTCGTTGAACTCGTACCACAGGGCCAAAGCCTGGATCGGGTCGAGACCGCCGGCGCCGCCGCCGAGAAACAGCTCGCGGTAGGCGCCGGCCATGTCGGTCGCCAGACGGCGCGACTCGGGGTCGTCCGGAAACCGCGTCACCGCCGAGCGCATCAGCGACAGGGCGCGGCGGAAGTCGCCGCGTTCAACGTACAGCGCGCCAAGCTCGCGGATGATCTCCAGCTCTGTGGTGTCGCCGCGCCAGCGGTAGCGCAGCGCTTCGAGCCGTTCGAGCGCGTCCTCGTCGGTGATCACGCCCTGGGCGCGCTCCAGCCGCACCACCTCGAACATCGCGCGCGCCTCGATCGGCTCCCACCCGAGGGCGGCGGCGGCGAGCGCTTTCTTGATCGCGGCGTCCTTGTCACCGAGCGCCTCTTCGTACAGCGCCGAGGCCAGCATCGCTTCGGACTGCAGATCCAGCGGCAGATCGCGGGCCAGGGTTTCGTCGATCGCCGCCTTCGCCGCGCCAAGGTCGTTGAGCGCCAGGGCGACGTGGGCGTAGGCGATCAGGAACCGGCCTTGCCAGTCTTCGCGGAACAGGTAGAGCGCGTCGCGCCCGACCTCGAATTGGCGCCGCGCCTCGCGCCAGTCCTGGTGCGTCGAGGCGAGATAGCCGCGCCACATGGCGGCGGCTTTGTCGCGGCTCAGGCCGGGCGCGTAGAAGTCGTGTTCGGCGGCGGCGTTGCGGCCGACGAGCACGTTGGCGGCCCCGCGCAGGGCGCGGAAGCGCGCGTCCTCGGACACCTCGGGCCGCGCCCGCACGAGATCTTCGAGCAGCCCGACGGCTTCAGCCCCGAGTTCGTGGCCGACGAGCAGACGGGCGAGCGCCAGCGTCGCCTCGACCGGGTTTTCGCTGACCGCGATCTCGCGCGTCAGCGCGTCGTGAGCGTCGGCGAATTTGGCCGGGGCCGTCGACCAGCCGGCGAAATCGATGAAGCCCGGCGTGACCGGCGCCCGGGCGAGGTCGGACGCGGCGAGCCCGGCGCCGAGGCGCGGCGTCAAGGCGAGGCCCTCGGGACGCTCGACGACGACGCCGCGGTCGCCGATCTGGATCGTCGCCCCGTCGGCGATCATCTCGAACGCGAGGCCGTGCGCCGACGCCAGCAGCGTCACCTCGACGAAGGCGCGCTGCGACGGCAGGCCTTGGGCCGGCCCGTGCGCGGTCGCGACGGCGAGCACGTCGCCGGCGCCCGGGTCCGGCAGGCGCAGAACCCGGGTCGCGCCCTCGAGGCGGGCGATCAGCTTCGGCGGCGCCGCGCCGTCGGCGATGCGGTCGAGCTTGACCGCCGCCGGCGCCGCCGGCGAGGCCTCGCCGAGAACGAACGTCCACACCGGCCCGTCCTGGATCGCCGTGACCAGGGTCGCCGGCGGCGACATCACGCGCGCCGCAACGACGCCGTCGCCGCGGATCACCGCCGCCGCCTCGACGTGGCGGTCGCCGCCGCGGATCAGTTCGGCGAGGTCGAGGTCGGCGTCGGCGTCGAACACCAGCCAGATCGCGTCGCCGCGCCGGAACGCCGCCGCGCCCACCGGCGCCTCCCAGGCGAAACTGACGTCGATGTCGCCGTTTTCCGGCGTCACCTCGGCGCGCACCACGCCGCCCGGCGGGACCGGGTCGACCTCCGGCTCGACGTGGACGGCGATCTCGGCCACGTCCGGTTCGGGCTCGACGTCCGCGACCGGCTCCTCGGCTTCGACCGTGAACACGTCGACGACCACGGTGTGGTCGTCGTTCCAGGTGCGCACGTCGGCGCCGTCGGCGAGCCCCAGGGCGACCACCAGCGCGCCGTCGCGGTGGCGCGCCGCGACCTCGGTCACCCGGGTCGGCGGCTCGATGATCAGCCGCCGCATGTCGGGGGCGGCGTCCTGGTCGAACACGATCTCGACGCCGCCGTCGACGCGCACGACGTCGTGCGCCACCGGCTGCGCCCACTCGAACAGGATGCGGGCGTAGTCCTCGGCCTCCGCCGCGCGCACGCGCAGCGGCAGGCGCAGGGGGTTGTCGCGCTTGCGCTGGGCCTCGGCTTCGGCGGCGTCGGCGCGGCGGCGGGCCTCCTCGGCGGCGGCCGCCTCGCGCGCCGCGCGCGGCGACACCACGTCGGGCGGGTCCTCGGCGCCGGGCGCCAGAATGTCGACGGCGACGACGTTGTGGCTGGACGAGACGTGGGCGCGCGCCGGCCCCTTCAGCGCCAGCCGCAGCGTCGTCCCGTCGGGGTCGAGCCGGGCCAGCGCGACGCGCGCCGCGGCGGCCTTGGCGAGGTCTTCGACGTCGCCGGCCACCGGCCGCGAAAACCGCAGCACCAGAACCCCGTGCTCGACGTCGGCCTCGGCCGTCAGATCGCCGGTCGGCGCGTCCTCGGGCCACACCGTCTCGACCCGCACATAGCCGTCGGCGGCGGCGGCGCGGAAGGTCACGGCGTCCTGCGCCGACGCCGCGAACCCCCAGGCGAGCGCCAGCCCCGCGGCGCACGCGCCGACGCGACGGCGCAAACGCGCCGCAAGGCTGGGGGAATCGGATCCCGACATGTCGCGCAAAAGCCTAGGCGCCGCCGCTTAACCGTTCGTTAGCCATGCGGGGCCGGGCGCGCCGGCTTGACGAACTCATTCCTCGCCGGCTATATGATGATCCATAGCCCACGGGGTATGGATACGCATGGCCGCCACGCACGACGTCCTCTTCCGGACCCTCGCCGACCCCACGCGGCGGGCGCTTTTCGAGCGCTTGTGCCGCGACGGCGAGCTGACGGTCGGGGCGCTGACGGCGGAGGCCGGCGTGTCACAGCCGGTGGTCTCCAAGCATCTCGCGGCCTTGAAGAAAGCCGGCCTGGTGCGCGGCCGGCCCGACGGTCGTCGGACTTGCTACAGCGCCCAGCTCGGCGCGCTCGCGCCGCTGATGGACTGGACGCGGAACATGGCCGGCTTCTGGGAAGCCCGCTTTGACGACCTCGACGATCTGCTCAACAGGATGGACGTATGACCGGCGCGTCGCCCGACCTTCGCTCCGTCGTCGTCGAGCGCGAGTTTCCGCATCCGCCGGAGAAGCTTTGGCGGGCGCTCACGCAGCCGCACCTGATCGAAGCGTGGCTGATGAAGAACGACTTCGCGCCGGTCGTCGGCCGCCGCTTCACGCTCAGCGGCGATTGGGGCGGCGTTCTCAACTGCGAGGTCCTCGCCGTCGAGCCGCACGCGTCCCTCTCCTACACTTGGAACCACGCGCACGAGGACGCGGCCTTCGATCTCAAGAGCGTCGTCACGTTCACCCTGACGCCGACGCCTTCCGGCACGCGGCTGCGCATGGAGCAGACCGGCTTCCGGCGTGAGCAAAAGCAGGCTTTCGGCGGCGCCCAGGCGGGCTGGACGCGCTTCTTCGACAATTTGGAAACGGCGCTGGCGCGGCCGGATTGAGACGCCGTCGATCGACGCACAAAGGAGCGACCCATGAGCAAGCTGATCCGCCAGACCCACCGCTGGCTGTCGATCGTTTTCACGGCGACGGTGATCGCCAACTTCGCCGCCATGGCGTTCGGGACGCCGCCGGCGTGGCTGGTCTATGCGCCGCTGCCGCCGCTGTTCTTGATGATGGCGAGCGGTCTGTACATGTTCTTCGCCCCGTATGTCGCACGGCGGCGCGCGCCGGACGCGTAGCGCCGGCGGCGGCGGAGCCGGGCGGCGAACTTCCGTTTCCACGCGGCAAGGAAAAATCAAACCGCCGCGGCGCCCGTGAGTTTGCGCCGCCGAGGCCGGTCGAACGAAGGCGACGAGATGACGGACAAGACACCCAAAGCCCCGGCGCCGCCGAACCTCCTCTCGGGCGGCAATCCGCAGATCCCGAAGGGCTACGGCGACGCGCCGGTGCGGGCCTATCTCGCCGCCGCGCCGGGCTGGAAGCAAGGCGTCTGCCGCCGCCTCGACGCGCTGATCGCCGCCGCGGTTCCGGAGGTGAAGAAGGCGGTTAAGTGGAATTCGCCGCTCTACGGCGTCGAAGAGGGCCGCTGGTTCGCCAGCCTGCACTGCTTCGACGCCTTCGTGCGGGTGACGTTTTTCAACGGCGCGGCCCTCGACCCGCCGCCGGCGGGGACGTCCAAGCACCCCGACGTGCGCTACTGCGACGTCCGCGAAGACGCCCTCGACGAGACGCAGTTCACCGCGTGGGTGAAACAGGCGAAGGGGATGGAGGGGGAGCGGTTGTGAGGGGGCGACGCCGCCGTTCGAGGCCGCGGATTGACGCTCGGCCGCCGACAGCGGACGCTTGGCGCGACAACGGAGCTGCGCGATGACGAACGATACCGACCCCTCCGCCCTCATCACCGCCAAGATCGCCGCCCTCGGCGGCTGGCGCGGCGCGACGCTCGCGCGCGTGCGCGCGCTGATCCACGATGCGCTGCCCGACGTCGTCGAGGCGGTGAAGTGGCGCAAGCCGACGAACCCGTCGGGGGTTCCGGTGTGGGAGAGCGGCGGCCTCGTGTGCACCGGCGAAACCTACAAGGACAAGATCAAGCTGACGTTCGCCAAGGGGGCGGCTCTGGCCGATCCGGCCGGCCTGTTCAACGCCGGCTTCGGCGGCAACACGCGCCGCGCCATCGACCTGTTCGAAGGCGACGCCCTCGACGCCGCGGCGTTCACGACCCTGGTGCGCGCGGCGGCGGCGCACAACGCGGCCAAAACGAAGAAATCGTAGAGCGCAGCGCTTTTTCCCGATGGGGAGGGGCAAGGTTCAGGACGCGCCGACCGCGCCCGCTCCGGCGACGGGCCTTGCAAGCGAGGGAGCCGACGCCGGGGTCCTCCAAGCCGTTCCGTCCTCACCAAGGAGAGGGACGCGCACGACCGCCGAGGCGTCAGTCCGTCATTTCGACTCGCTGGCGAAGAATCGCGTCGCGATCGGCGACTTCGGCCTCTGGAGTCCGAGATCCTTCGCCCGGCTCCTGGCCGGGCTCAGGATGACGGCCCTACCCGCCGCTCGCCCCGCCTTCGCCGCCGTTCCCCATCACCGCCGCGGCGTTCGGGGCGGTGTGGCGCGTCGCCAGCAGCACCGTCAGGGCGACGGCTTCGCCGTCGGGCATGTCGGCGAGGATGGAGGCGAGGCTTTGGTCCTTCATCCGCCCGGCGACCTTGAGCAGGATCTCGTCGTCGAGCGCCGCGAAGATTCGCGCCGCGTCGTCGGACTTCATTTTTTCGTACATCGAGACCAGGCTCTTGATCTGGGTCTCCTCGGCGTCGTCGAGACTGCCGAGCATGCCGGAGACCTTGTCCTCGAGCGACTTCAGTTCGGCGAAGCGTTCGTCGACGCGGTTTTCGGCGGCGGCGATCAAGGCCTCGCGGGTGACGAGGTCGGTTTCGCGGGCGTCGAGTTCGCGGCGGCGCTTGGACAGGCTCTGCAGGACTTCCAACTCGGACGCCGACAGGCCGGCGCGGTCCTTGAAGCTCGAGGTCAGGCAGGCGCCGCGCACGGCGGCGGGCACCGGGTCTTCCTTCTCCATCTCGACGAGCGTGCTTTCCGGGGCGTAGTCCTCCGGAACCTCGGCGGCTTCGGCCTCTTTCGGCGGCGACTCGGACGCCATCGCCGGCGCCCCCTCCACCACCCCGGCGCCGACCGCCAGCAGCTTCAGCGCCGCCAGACCCGCGGCCGCGGCGGCGGTGAGCGCGAACAGGCGGACCGAGCGGCCGGCGCTCATCGCACCGTCCTCAGGCGCTCGAGCTTGCGCTTGGCGGCGGGTTCGACCGGGTCGTCGATGCCGGCGTCGGCGAGCGAGCGCCGCGGCCGGCTCGGGGCCGCGCCGCGGTCGGCGAGAAGCCGCAGTTCGTCGGCGAGGGCGCGCGCCGTGCGCACCCGGTCTTCAAGTTCGGCGCCGGCCTCGTCGCCGGCGGCCCGCAG
>JAJFFL010000281.1 GCA_021776705.1 Alphaproteobacteria bacterium | reverse complement strand
CAAGGCCTGGATCGCCGTCGCGGCGATGTCGCGCGCGGTGAGGCCGGCGGCCGCGTACATCTCCGCCGGCGAGGCATGATCCTGAAACACGTCCGGCAAGGTCATCGTCCGGATTTTCAGACCTGAGTCCAAGACTCCGCGTTCGGCCAACAGGTGGAGGACGAAGGCGCCGAAACCGCCCCGCGCGCCTTCTTCGAGCGTGATCACGACTTCATGGCCGCGCGCCAGCCGCAGGATCAGGTCCTCGTCCAACGGCTTGGCGAAACGGGCGTCGGCGAGGGTGCACGACAAGCCCTGAGAGGACAGCATCTCGCGCGCCCGCCGGGCTTCGGCCAAGCGGCCGCCGAGGTTGATCAGGGCGATCGACGCGCCCTCGTGCAGAACGCGCCCTTGGCCGATGTCGAGCGGCTGCGCCGGATCCGGGATCTCGACGCCGACGCCCTCGCCGCGCGGATAGCGAAAGGCGATGGGGCCGTCGTCGTAAGCCGCGGCCGTCGCCACCATGCGCGACAATTCGGCTTCGTCGCTCGCCGCCATGACGACCATTCCGGGGAGCTGCCCGAGGTAGCCGACGTCGAACGCGCCCGCATGCGTGGCGCCGTCCGCGCCGACCAGACCTGCCCGGTCGATGGCGAATCGCACCGGAAGATGCTGGAGCGCCACGTCGTGGACGACCGAGTCATAAGCGCGCTGCAGAAACGTCGAATAAATCGTCGCGAACGGCTTCAAGCCGTCGGCCGCCATGCCGGCCGAAAACGTGACCGCGTGCTGCTCCGCAATGCCGACGTCGAATGTGCGGTCCGGGAACCGTTCGCCGAACAAGTCCAAACCGGTGCCGGACGGCATGGCGGCCGTCACGGCCACAATCCGATCGTCGGCTTCGGCTTCCTTGATCAACTGGCGCGCGAACACTTTGGTGTAGGACGGCGCTTTCGCGTCAGATTTCTTCTGTTCGCCCGTGACGACGTTGAATTTCGCCACGCCGTGGTACTTGTCGTCGGACACTTCGGCGGGCTCGTAGCCCTTGCCCTTCTGCGTCACCGCGTGAACAAGAATCGGTTTGCCCTCGAAGCGCTTCGCGTTCTTCAAGACCGGCACCAACGCGTCGATGTCGTGACCGTCGATCGGGCCGACGTAGTAGAAGCCGAGTTCTTCGAACAGCGTGCCGCCCATGGCCATGCCGCGCGCGTATTCTTCCGCCTTCTTCGCGGTGTCGTAAATCGGCTTGCCAAGCTTCTCGACGACTTTCTTGCCGAAGTTGCGCAACGTCGTGTAGCTGCGGCCCGACACCAGTCCGGCGAGATAGTGACTCATGGCGCCGACCGGCGGCGCAATCGACATGTCGTTGTCGTTGAGAACGACGATCAGGCGCGACCCCAGCGCGCCGGCGTTGTTCATCGCCTCGTACGCCATGCCGGCGGACATCGCCCCGTCGCCGATGACACAGATCACGTGGTTGTTTTTGCCCAGCTTGTCGCGAGCCACGGCGAACCCCAAGCCGGCTGAAATTGATGTCGCCGCGTGCGCGGCCCCGAAGGGGTCGTATTCGCTTTCCGACCGCTTGGTGAAACCCGACAAGCCGTCCTTCTGCCGCAGCGTCCGGATTCGGTCCCGGCGCCCTGTCAGGATTTTGTGCGGGTAGCACTGGTGGCCGACGTCCCAGACCAGCCGATCGTCCGGCGTGTCGAACACGTGGTGGAGCGCCACGGTCAATTCCACGACGCCCAGGCCGGCGCCGAGATGTCCGCCGGTGACCGATACGGCGTTGATCGTTTCGGCTCGCAATTCGTCCGCCACCTGCCTCAAGTCCGCCGAAGACAGGCCGCGCAAGTCCGCTGGCGAAGAAATGGTGTCTAGAAGCGGCGTTTCGGCGGCCATTCAAGGCTCCAATCGGGTTTGGATCGGTCAGACGTTGCGATTGAGCACAAAATCAACCGCTTGGCGCAACAATGTGGCGCCGGAACCGAAATGGTCGAGGTGTTGCTTGGCCTGTGCGGCGAGCCGCCGCGCCTGGTCGCGCGCGCCTTCGACGCCCAGCGCAGCCACGAACGTCGCCTTGCCGCGACCAAGATCCTTGCGCGCCGCCTTGCCCAAGATGTTCGGGTCGCCTTCGACGTCAAGAAGATCGTCGACGATCTGGTAGGCCACTCCCAGGTCGTGTGCGAATCCGGCGAGCGCCTGTCGGGCGTCGTCGCTGGCGCGCGCCATGATCCCGCCGGCCGTCGCCGCAAATCCGATGAGGGCGCCGGTTTTCATTCTTTGCATGCGCGTGACGATGCCGACGTCGACATCGGCGCCTTCCATTTCCAGATCGATCATTTGGCCGCCGACGAGCCCGCGCGCTCCGGACGCCCTCGCCAGGCTCGCCGCAAGGTCGGCGCGCACGCGCGGGTCGCTGTGGGTGTCGACGTGGCAAATGATTTCGAACGCCAAAGCCTGGAGGGCGTCGCCCGCCAAAACCGCTGTGGCCTCGTCGTAGGCGCGATGCACGGTCGGCCGGCCGCGCCGGAAATCGTCGTCGTCCATGCACGGCAAGTCGTCGTGGACCAGCGAGTAGGTGTGCACGCACTCCAGCGCCGCCGCGACCCGCAACAGGCCACGTTCGTCGACGTCGAACAGCCGGCCGCACTGGAGCACGAAAAATGGCCGCAGACGCTTGCCGCCTCCAAGCGCCGCGTACCGCATGGCCGACAACAACCGCGCCTCCGGCCCTTCCGCGCGCGGGATCAACGCGTCGAGCGCAACCGTCACCCGGTCGGCGGATTCATCGAGATAAGTCTCGAAGTCGACGACCGCCGCGTGCGTCATGTTTTCCCCAATGCGACCCGTTTGGCGCGGGCGACGTCGTTCGCGCCGTGGCGCCGCAGAGAGGAAACACCATCGGCGGTCACCAGGTCGATGATTTTCGTGATCAGGGCCTCGCGCACATCGACGCGATCGACGGCGGCCGACGGCGCGCTCCGGGCGCAATCGCCGGCGCGGGCGGCGCGGCGCATCAGATCGGGTTCGAGTTTGAGCCGGTCGGAACGGCGCCGCGCCGCCCGCCGACCCGGAGATCGCCGAACATGCGCCTGCCCGTCAGCTCCGCCACACCGCCTCCGAACACCCGCGCGGCGACGCCGACGTTTGCGACGACGAGCAAGGCGTTGGCGGTTTTCTCGGCGATGAACGCGGTGTTCCTGGACATGACCCGAAGGCCCTTGCGATCAAAAAAGACGTCCGCCGTCGGGCGCGTCGCGGTCAACACCAACCAGCACGACCTCGCCGCCGGCGTTCGGAAAGCCCAGCGTCAGCACCTCCGACATGAACGGACCGATTTGCCGCGGCGCGAAGTTGACCACCGCGGCGACTTTCCGGCCGACAAGTTCGCCGACATCGTACAAGGCGGTCACCTGGGCCGACGACTTTTTGACTCCGAGAGGCCCGAAGTCGATCCACAGCTTGTAGGCCGGCTTACGCGCTTCCGGAAATGGCTCCGCTTTGACGACCGTTCCCACACGGATGTCGACGTTGAGAAAATCGTCGAACGAAATCCGGGCGGGCGCGGCGTCGTCCGTGACGCCGGCGCTCACGAAAGGTCCGCCGCCTCGGTTCGCGGCTCGCCGTCGCCGCCAAGGACGATCTTTTCGACCTTAAGCTGGGCCGCCTGAAGCTTGGCTTCGCAGTGAGCTTTCAACGCCGCACCGCGTTCGTAGATTGCGATCGACTGCTCCAGTTCGACGTCGCCGTCCTCGAGCTGGCGCACGATCGCCTCCAGTTCCTTGAGCGCGTCTTCGAACGACAGGCTTTCGACGGGACGGTCGGCGTCGGCGGGTTTCGCCATCGGATTTCTCCTTTGCGGCGGACCTTAGTCACCGGCGCCGCCGCGTTCAAATCATGTTCAACGGTTTTCGAAACGGCGAAACGACCAGTAACTGTCCCGCCCGTCGCGAACGCAATTCCACCCCCGCGCCTGCAGCGCCGGCCGCAGCATGCGGTTGAACCAACCGTGAGCGCACAGCACGACGTCCTGGCCCCTCTCGGCGGCTTCGACGAGCCGGTCGGCGGCCGCCTCCGCGCGGTGTTCGGCTTCGCGGCGGCTTTCAAGACCGCCGGAGTAGCCCAGCCACCAAGCGGCGCGCGCGAACACGCCCCAATGCCCAGGGCGCAGGCGCAGACCCGGAACCGGGGGCGGCGGCAGCGCCGCCTCGACGAACACCGGGTCGGTGACGATGTCGCGCTTCGGCGCGATCGCCTGAGCGGTCTCGAGGCTTCGTTTCAGAGGGCTGGAGAAAACGACGTCGGCTTCGGCCGCCGATTGAACCAACTCTTCGGGAGGCTGTTGGTCTGCGGCGAGCCCGCCAGCGTCGTATTTGTCCCACCAAATCTTGTAGTCCCGCCATCCGAAGGTCAGGTCGCGGTCGAGCGCGGGACGGCCGTGACGCGTGATCACGATGGACCCGCGCGTCGGACGCGGCCGCGTCTCCGGCGCCGAGGCGACGGGGCGCGTCACGTCGACGTCCGACGGCGATGCAACCGACATGTCCCTGCAGCCCGTCCCTTTATGCGTCCATGAGGGCGCGCACGTGCGCGGCGGCGGAGCGCGCAAGCGCGCCGTTGTCGTACCCGCCCTCCAGGGTCGAGACAAGCCGTCCCGCGGCGTGGCGGCCCGCCAAATCGGCCAATTCGCGCGTCGCCCAGAAGAAATCGTCCTCCGTCAACTGAAGGCTGGCCAGCGGATCGGCGGCGTGGGCGTCGAATCCGGCTGAAACCAGAACGAGTTCGGGCTTGAACGTCTCCACGGCCGGCAAGATTCGCCGCTCGAACTCCCGCCGCCAGAGCGCCGACGCGCTGAAGTGCTCGATCGGAACGTTGACGACATTGCCGTCGATCCCCGTCTCCTCAGCCCGCCCCGTCCCCGGATAGATCCCGCCTTCGTGGATGGAGGCGAACAGGATGCGGGCGTCGCCGTCGGCGACTTCTTGCGTGCCGTTGCCGTGGTGGACGTCGATGTCGAC
>JAJFFL010000029.1 GCA_021776705.1 Alphaproteobacteria bacterium | reverse complement strand
TTCATCCTCGAAGCCGCCGCTGAACAAGCGGATCCTGATCAAGCCTTCGCGCGATTTGCGGACTTTTTCGAGAGCCTCAACGCCGGCGTGCAGGTGATGGCCATGTTCGCCGCGGAGCCGCAAATGTTGAAAGACGTCGTGACCTTGTTGACATGCGCACCGCGCGTGGGCGGTGAACTTGCGCGCCAGCCGGCGGCGTTCGACATCATGTTTGATCCGTCGTTCGGCGAGGCGGTGGTGAACGGGGCGGCCTTGGCCGCCGAACGCGCCAAGGCGGAAGTCGAACGCGCGGAGTCATTTGAAACCGCGATCAACATCATCCGGCGTATCGGACGCGACGAACGCTTTCGAATCGGAGCGCACCTTTTGACTGGCCGGGCGAGCGCCGTTGAAGCCCAAACCGCCTACACCAAGCTGGCCGACGGACTCGTCGCCGCGGCCGCGAAAGCCTCGGCGGCCGAGGCGACTAAGCGGCACGGCAGACTCGATGGACGATTCGTCGTTTTGGGACTTGGCAAGCTCGGCGGGCGCGAACTCGCGGCGGACTCCGACCTTGACCTCATGATCGTCTACGACTCACCGGCAGGGGCGGCGTCGGACGGGGACAAGCCGTTGACGGCGGACGCCTACTTCGGCCGGCTGACTCAGCGATTGATTGCGGCCTTGTCCGCGCCGACTGAGGAGGGGGCGCTGTACGATGTCGACATGCAGCTGCGTCCGTCAGGGTCAGCCGGACCGATCGCCGTCTCCGTCAAGGCGTTCGAGCACTACTATGAAAGCGACGCATGGACGTGGGAGTTGATGGCGTTGACTCGGGCCCGCGCGATCGCCGGGGATCCCGGCCTGGCGTCAGATGTTGAACGCCTGCTCCACGCGACGCTGGCGCGCGCTCGGGATCTGGGCGGCGTGCTCACGGACGTCGCCTCCATGCGGCGGCGAGTCCGCAGCGAGAAGCCGGACCGCGGCGCATGGGACCTTAAGCTTGCGCCCGGCGGCTTGATGGACATCGAGTTTGTTGCGCAAGGAATGCAAGTCGCCTTAGCCGGCGAAAGCCCGTCAGTGCTCTCCGTGTCTACGGCGGACGCGTTGCGTCGACTCGCCGAAGCCGGGCGGCTGTCGCCTACGGACTTGGAGACATTCTCGCAAGCGCTGCAGCTGCAGCTCAACGCCCGCCAGATACTGGCCCTGTCCGTCGATGGCGTGTTCGAGCCTGACGACGCATCGCCGGCGCTCTTGAGCCTACTGGCGAACGCCTGCGGCGCGCCTCGGTTCGAAACGTTGGACTTGGAGTTGCGCGCCGCTCAGGAGCGGGCCGCGGCGGCGTACGAGGCCGCCGTCGGCGAAACCACGGCGGCGGCGACGGATTCTGAAGGTGGAAGCGTTGAAGAGGCGTAAGGCGCAACAAACCTTGGAGATTTTGATGAAACGAACGCTGTTTTTGTCCGCCGCGATCGCCGTCGGGGCTGTCGGCGTGTTCGCCGGGACCAGTCTGGCGCAGCCGGGCGACGCCGGTCCACGGGGCCATCACGGGTCGAAGGGCGGGATGATCAGCCGGATGCTGCACGCCGCCGACGCGAACGACGACAAGTCCGTCACACGGGCGGAGATCGAAACGCTGCGCGGCGAAATGTTTGATTGGATGGACCGCAACGGCGACGAAGCCATCGACGATCAGGACCGATCGCCCATGCATCGCCGGCTGGCCGCCAAATCGGACGGCGAAGCGCCGCGGTCCGGCGGACACCGGGATCGGCGGCGCATGGAAAGTGCCGACGTGAATGACGACGGTCGAATCGACCGCTCCGAGTTTCTTGGCGCGCCAATGATGATGTTCGACGAGTTGGATGTGAACGACGACGATGTCGTCTCGCCGGATGAAATCGACGCGGCTCATGATATGCACCGCAGGACGAGACAGTGGTGGCGCGAGGACTGACCTGCGAATCATGGCGAGGGCGGATGGGATGAGCACCGCTCTCGCGATGGATCTGACGCGGGCGCCGACCGAGTCTTGCGTCCGGCGAGTGCGTCGACGGCGCGATTCAGCCGGCGGCGATGGAGACGAGATGGGGCGTCGTGACAGCACCTCTGCGGCCCACGTAGGCGTCGCCGACCCCGACGCGGGACTGGTCGCGCGCGTTGCAATAGGAGATGCCGACGCGGCGCAGCGCCTTGTCGAACGCCACTTGAGCAAGATGGTCGCCGTCGGCATGCGGATGCTGGGCGACGAAGCGGAAGCCGAAGACGTCGCTCAGGAAGTGTTTCTGCGCGTGTGGCGCCACGCCGGCGATTGGAAGCCGGGGCGGGCCAAATTTGAAACGTGGATGCATCGCGTGGCGATCAATCTTTGCTACGACCGGCTTCGCCGCGTGCGGGAGGTCGTCACTGACTCTCCGCCGGAAACGGCCGATGAATCGCCCAGTGCGTTCGACAGGGTGCACGGCGGCGATGTGGCGATTCGCGTGCAAGCCGCGTTGGAGAAATTGCCGCCGCGGCAGCGCGCCGCCGTCACCCTTTGCCACTATCTGGTGTTGTCAAATATCGAAGCGGCCGCTGTCTTGGAGGTCAGCGTCGAGGCGATCGAGTCGCTCCTGGCCCGCGCTCGGCGAGCGTTGAAAAGCGCCTTGGCGCCGGAGGCGCAAGCCCTAATGGAGTCGGTCGACGGGAGGAGGGGATGAAAATGACGATGACGATGGACCGGTACCGTGAACTCTTGGAAGCCTACGGTTCAGATTCGAATCGCTGGCCTGATGCGGAACGCGCGCCGGCGATAAGCTTCGAGCGCGACAACTTCGACGCCGTGAAACAACTCAAGGGGCAAGCGCAGCGACTCGACGTCCTGCTTGATCAAGCGGATCGACGTGAGCCGAGCGCCGCGCTGGCGGCGCGCGTGTTGGCGTCGGCGCCGACGCCGAAGATCAGGTCATCGCTATTTGGAGATTCTTGGCACTTGGCCGGCGGAGCCGTCGCGGTGGGCCGAGGCG
>JAJFFL010000280.1 GCA_021776705.1 Alphaproteobacteria bacterium | reverse complement strand
GCGCGCCGCCGGGGCCTGGGGCGACGCCTGGAGCGCGGTCGACGCCCGGGCGCGCGAGATGGACGGCCTCAACCTCGACGCCAAGCTCACCATCCTGACGGCGCTCGCCGACGTCCGCGCCGCCGCGGCCGACGCCGAGGCGGCCGGGTGAGCCGATGCTGATCGACAGCCACGTCAATCTCCACGCCGAGGCGTTCGACGCCGACCGCGACGCGGTGCTGGCGCGGGCGCGCGCCGCCGGCGTCACGCGGATGATCGCGATCTGCAGCCGCCTCAGCGACCTGCCGGCGGTGCTCGCGCTGGCCGAGGCGCACGACGACGTCTGGGCCACCGGCGGCGCCCATCCGCACCATGCCAAGGACCACCCGGACATCGCCGCCGACGACCTCGTCGTCCTGGCCGACCATCCGAAGATCGTGGCGATCGGCGAAACCGGCCTCGACGAGCACTACGGCCACAGCCCCACGGCGCAGCAGGAAGCGAGCTTTCGCGCCCACATCGCCGCCGCGCGGGCGCTCGGGCTGCCGCTCATCGTCCATGCGCGCGACGCCGACGCGCGCATGGCGGCGATCCTTGAGGAGGAGCACGCGGCGGGGCCGTTCCGATTCCTGCTGCACTGCTACACGTCCGGCCGCGACCTGGCGCGCCGCGGCGCCGCGCTCGGGGCGTTCTTCAGCGTCAACGGCATCATGACGTTCAAAAACGCCCAGGACGTCCGCGACGTGATCGTTGACGAAATGCCGGAAGGGCGCATCATCCTGGAGACCGACAGCCCCTATCTGGCGCCGGTCCCGCACCGCGGGCGGCGCAACGAGCCGGCCTATCTGCCGCAGGTCGCCGCGGCGCTGGCGGAGCTGAAGGGCTGGCGCCCCGACGAAACGGCGCGGCGCACCGGCGCGGCCTTCTTCGACCTGTTCGACCGCGTGCCGCGGCCATGACCGAACCGGCCGACGCCGACCTCCGGATCACGGTCTTGGGCTGCGGCTCCTCCGGCGGCGTGCCGCGGATCGGCGGCGACTGGGGCGCCTGCGATCCCGACGACCCGCGCAACCGGCGCACGCGCTGCGGGCTGCTGGTCGAAAAATCCGCGACGCCGGGGGTCTGGGCGGCCGAGACGACGACCGTGATCCTGATCGACACGCCGACGGATCTGCGCGCGCAGCTGCTGCGCGAGGGCGTCGGCCGGGTGGACGCGGTGGTCTACAGCCACGATCACGCGGATCAGACGCACGGGATCGACGATCTGCGGGTCCTGGCGCTGCGGGCCGGCGCGCGCGTTCCTGTGCACATGGACGCACGCACGGCTGAGATTTTGACGGCGCGGTTCGCGTACTGCTTCGTCGCCCCGGAGGGCGCGCTGTATCCGCCGATCCTGACCGCGCACCAGGACCTGACGCCCGGCGCGCCGCTGACGATCGACGGGCCAGGCGGGCCGGCGACGCTGACGCCGCTCGACCAGGAGCACGGGCCGATCCGCTCGCTCGGCTTTCGCATCGGCTCGGCGGCGTACTGCAACGACGTCCATGCGCTGCCGGAGGCGAGCTTCGCCGCGCTGGCCGGAGTCGAGAGCTGGATCCTCGACGCCTTGCGCTGGTCGCCGCACGTCAGCCACGCCAACGTCGACACCGCGCTGAAATGGATCGCGCGGGTGGGCCCGAAGCGCGCCTGGCTCACCAATCTGCACATCGATCTCGACTACGGCGCGCTCGACGGGGCCACGCCGGCGCACGTGACGCCCGCGCATGACGGCCTCAGGGTCTATGGAACCACAGCCTGATACGTCATTATTTCTCTCATAATATGTCTTATGCGCCCATTTGCCGTGGGATCACGCGGCGCGTCGGCGGTTGGCGCGACGGGCGTCGCGGAGCGCTCATCGACCGCGATCGCCCCCCTCTCAGAAGCCCTTTCGACGTCCCGAACCGCCCCGCTGGTCAGCCCCCTCTCGCGACGCGCCAGGCGCCAGGCGCCCCGAAGCGTCAATCGCACGCGAAATCGTCGCCGCCAACCCGCCGGCACTGCGGCGGAAAGCCCGCCGCGCGCCAGTAGTCGTACACGCCGGCTTCGCGGATCAGGCGCTTGCGGTGCGGCGACTTCAGGAATTCGGGGTCCGTGCGGTACCACCACAGCGGCTCGTTCGCCGGGGTCAGCAGGTCGTATCGCTTGAAAGCCAACCCCAGCGGGCCGTTCCACAAAAAGTCGTCTCCCCTGAGCGCGAGCCACTCGACCTCGAACGCCTTGGCTTCGGTATCGAAGTCGAAGTTCGGGTCCGTCAATGCGCGATAAACCGCCAGCGACCGACCGTTCAGATAGGAAAACCGCTGAAACACGGCCGCCAACGACAATCGCGCGGCGCGATCATGACCGGCGTGCGCATATTCCATCGGGTAGTGAAAAGCGCCGCCGCCGACGGCCCCGCGCGACACCGCGTCCTCGAAGAGCGCGAAACCCTCATCCGCCTTGCCCTCGAGGAATTTCACCTTGGCCCGCCAAACACGGCATTGAAGGTAGTCCGGATCGATCTCCGTGCAGCGTTCGAAATCCGCCGTCGCACGCGCGAAAAATCCGACGCGCAGGTGCGCTTCCCCGCGCCATTGCAGCGTGTCGGTGTCGTTGGGGTCGCGCGCGATCGCCTCGTCAAATTCCGCGAACGCCGCGGCGAACTCGAACGGCGGCGTTTCGAGCAAGCTCAATCCGCGCACCGCGTATGGCAGAGCGAGGTTCGGGTTGAGCCCGATCGCGCGTTCGGCGGCCTCGTCCGCCAGCGACTTGTAGTCGCGGTCCATGATCCCCCAACTCGGCGACACCATGTAGGCGGCCGAAAGGCCGGCCCAACCGCGCGCAAAATTCGGATCTTGGTCGACGACATGTTCGAAGATCGCAATGATCTCCGGCAGGGTGAGGTTGTTGCGGGCCGTGAACAGCGCGCGCGCTTCGAGGAACGCCTCATAGGCGTCGAGGTCTTGCGTGTCCGCCTGGATGTTGATCGCCGGGGCGCCGTCCGCGCTGTCGATGACAAGCCCGAGCTGGGCGACGATGGCGTTGGCGATGTCGTCCTGAATGGCGAACAAGTTTTCCGCCGTCAGCGTCCGGTCATAGGTCTCCGACCACAGGTGCTGGTCGGTTTGCGCGTCGATCAGCTGCGCGGTGATGCGCACGCTCTCGCCCTGCTTGCGCACCGAGCCTTCCAGCACATGGCGCACGTTCAGTTTTTCGGCGATGAGCGGGATGCCCAGAGCCTCCTGCCCCTTGAACCCGAACGACGACGTCCGCGAGGCGACCTTGAGGTCGTCGAAACGCACCAGGACGTTGAGGATCTCTTCGGCGATGCCGTCGGAGAAGTATTCCTGATCGCTGTCCGGCGAGAGGTCGGTGAACGGCAAGACGGCGATCGAGGCGGCGGCGGGATCGGCGGCGGCGGTTGCGGCGACGCCGACGGGCGCGGGCGCGGTCTGCGGCATGACGCGATCCGCGACCACCAGCACGACGACGACGGCCAATCCGGTGAGGATCGCGTAGTCGAGGGCGCGGCCGGTTTTTGCGGCGACGCTTTCGCCTTCCGGCACTTCGGCCGTGAGCTTGATTCCTTCCGGCGTCATCTCGAACGCCCAGGCGAAGATCAGCACGATCGGAAAGCCGATCAGAAGGAAGGCGACAACGACGGTGTCGAACCAGTCGGGAAGCGTCAGCGCGCTCTCCAGGGTTCCGGCGACCTGGGCCAAGAGCCAGCCGACGACGGCGTAGACGCCGGCCGCGCGGAAGACGTTTCTCCGGCCAAGTTCCTTCAGCAGTCCGGACAAACTGGCCCCCCGTGGATTTCTTGTTCTGTCAAAGCATACGCCGAATCTCAGGCGAGTCTTGCGCGCCGGGTCGGGCGGCCGCTTGTGGGCGCGCGCGCCACACGGCGCACGAAGCGTGCTAGCTGCATCTCTGAATCGATCGATATTTCGACCGCGTGCAGAGGAGCGCGTCATGCCCGCTGATCTTCCCGCTTCCGGCGTCGAGCGCCTGTTGGCGATCATGGCGCGCCTGCGCGCCGCGGACGGCGGTTGCCCGTGGGACGTCGAGCAAACGTTCCGCACCATCGCGCCGTACACCATCGAAGAGGCCT
>JAJFFL010000279.1 GCA_021776705.1 Alphaproteobacteria bacterium | reverse complement strand
CCGCCGCCGCGGCGCTCGACTACGAACGCGCGGCGCGCCTGCGCGACCGCATTCGGGCGCTGGCCCCGATCACCACGAGCCAAGGCATCAACCCCAAGGGCGTCGACGAGGCCGACGTCGTCGGTCTGCATTCCGAAGCCGGCCAGACCTGCGTGCAGGTGTTCTTCATCCGCGCCGGCCAGAACTGGGGCAACCGCGCCTTCTACCCGCGCCACGAAAAGGACGCCGAGCCCGGCGGCGTGCTGGCCGCGTTCCTCGGCCAATTCTACGACGACAAGCCGGCGCCGAAGCTGGTGCTGGTCTCGCACGACCCCGACGACGCCGGCCTGATCGCCGACGCCCTCAGCCTGCGGGCCGACCGCAAGGTGGAGATCCTGCGCCCGCAGCGCGGCGAAAGAGTCGGCCTGGTCGAACACGCGCGGCGCAACGCGGAGGAGGCGCTGGCGCGCAAGCTGGCCGAGGGCGCGAGCCAGGCGCGGCTGCTCGACGGGGTCAAGGCGGCGTTCGATCTTGACGCGCGGCCGGAGCGCATCGAGGTCTACGACAACTCCCACATCATGGGGACCAAGGCGGTCGGCGGCTTGATCGTCGCCGGGCCGGAGGGGTTCGAGAAGGCGCAGTACCGCACCTTCAACATCAAGTCCGAGGACCTCGAACCCGGCGACGATTACGGCATGATGCGCGAGGTTCTGAAGCGGCGGTTTTCGCGGCTGCTGAAGGAACAGACGGCCGGCGACGCCGTCGGGCCGGACCTGGTTCTGCTCGACGGCGGCAAAGGCCAACTGTCGGCGGCGCTCGAGTCGCTGGCCGAGATCGGCCTCGGCCCCGACGACGTCAACCTCGTCGCCATCGCCAAGGGCCCCGACCGGGACGCCGGGCGCGAGACGTTTTTTCAGCCCGGCCGCGCGCCGTTCAAGCTCGAACCCAAGGACCCGGTGCTCTACTATCTCCAGCGTCTGCGCGACGAGGCCCACCGCTTCGCGATCGGGGCCCACCGCGCGCGGCGCAAGTCCGACATCGCCAAGAATCCGTTGGACGACATCCCCGGCGTCGGGCCGGGGCGCAAGAAGGCTCTTCTCGCCCACTTCGGCTCGGCGCGCTCGGTGACGCGGGCCTCGCTGGAGGACCTGGAAGGGGTCGACGGGATCTCCAAACACCTCGCAACGAAAATTTATGAGTGGTTCCATGAACACGGATGACGGCCCGAAACAGAGCGCCTTCGCCTGGCTGCCGAACGCCTTGACGCTGGCGCGCGCGCCGTTGGGCGTGCTCGCGGCGCTCGGCTGGTGGATGTGGTCGGCGCACTTCGACGCGGCGCTGGGGCGCGGCCTCGGCACGCCGGAGGCGGCGACCCTCGAACGCGCGGCGTGGACCGCCTGGACGATCGGCTTCGGCGCGCTGGCGCTCGGCGGCCTGTTCGATCTTCTCGACGGCTGGCTCGCACGCGCGCTCGACGCCGTCAGCCGCTTCGGCGCCCTGATGGACCCGATCGCCGACAAAATCTTCGTCGGGACGGTGCTGATCGCGCTCGCCTTCGCGCCGGCGCTGCGCGACTTGGGGCCGGTGATCTGGGGACCGGCGGCGGTGATCATCGTCCGCGACGTGCTGATGACCCTCCACCGCCTGTTTCGCCCGTCGCCGGCGTTCGCGGTCACCGGGCTCGCCAAGTTCAAGACCGCGTTCGAGATTCTCGCGGTCGCCCTGCCGTTCGTGATCGTCACTTTCGCGCCGCCGATTCCGGGCGAGCGCAACGCGGTCGGCTACATCACCTTGTGGGTGTGGAACGCGTGGCTGATCCTGCTGTGGTGCGCGGCCGCGCTGTCGGTCTACACCGGCCTCGCCTACCGCAAGGCCGCCATCGACGCGGCGCGCGCCGCCGCCGACGGCTAGGCGTCCTCGTCGGCCGGCGGCCGCATCGTCCAGGCGAGATACGCGGTCGGCAGCACGACGGCGTAGAAGGCCATGGACATCAGGATCGTGACCCAGTGCTGCGGCCGCGTCGGCGTCCACCAGCCGGCGTCGGCGCCGCTCGCCGCCGCGAGATAGGCGACCCCGATCAGGGCCCCGGCCGCGAACACCTTGTGGGCGAACGCGAAGGCGCGGCGGCGCTGGTCGGCCTCAAACACGTCGAGCCCGCAGACGCGGTCGCCGGTGATGCGGTGGATCTGCCGCGGCGTCACCGCGATAAGCGCGACAGCCGGCAGCAGCAACAGCGCCATCGACGCTGCCAAGGTCCAAAATTCATTCGCCGGAGTTTCGCCGCCGTAGGCGCCGAACGCGAGGGCGCTGCCGAACGGCCAGGCGATCAACGTCACGACCATGGCGGCCTTGACCACCAGAGGCGTCGCGTACGGCCGCGCGGCGCGGTTGAGGCCGCAAAACGCGCCGTAGATCGGTCGGATCAAACTCATCAAACTCTCCTTTTGCGACGCCGCGCCGCTCACGCGCCCGTTCGGCGGATCAGTTCTTGAGACAAGGGCGTGAACGGCTCCAACGCGAACGCCATCTCCACCGGCACGCCGAAGAAGCGCGCGATCTTGAGCGCCAGTTCGAGGCTGGGGCTGTAGTCGCCGCGTTCGAGGTAGCCCACGGTCTGGTGGTTGACGCCGATCGATTCGGCCAGCGCCTTGCGGGACAGGCCGCGTTCGGCGCGCAGCACGGACAACCGGTTGTGGACCATCGCCATCTCGTCTCTCAACCCATTCGTTGCGAGGTAACAACAATTTTTCGCCACCGTCAACATGAAACTCGCGACGATATGTCGATGATATTGATTATTACAATTGATGAGAGTACTTATTCTTGTTGAATCACAATATTTTGCATGGCGCCCGCGACTCAGTTGCGCGGCGGCGGAAATCACCGAGGGTGGCGAGCATGAAGACGCGGAAGTTTCGATCCTGGGCCGCGGCGGCGGCCGGCGCACTCGCCGCCCTGGCGCTGGGCGCGGCGGCGTCGGCCCAGCCGGCCTTGTGGAAAGTGACGGACGACGACTCCACCGTGTGGCTGTTCGGGTCGGTGCATCTGCTCGACCCGCAGATCGACTGGACGTCGGAGCGCCTCGACGCCGCCTTCGCCGCCGCCGACACGGTCTACTTTGAAACCGACCTGTCGCCGGCGGCGCAGGACGAGGCGCAGCTCCTGGTGCCGAAGTACGGCTTCAACGGCGCCGGCGTCACCCTGACCTCGCGCCTGTCCGCGCAAGGCCGGGCCGACTTCGAGGCGGTGCTGGCGTCGATCGGCATGCCGCTCGCCAACTTCGAGGCCTTGCGCCCGTGGCTCGCCGGCGTCGTCGTCGGCGTGCGGATGATCATGGCCGACGGCGGCGACCCGGACGCCGGCGTCGACCGGGTGCTGCACGCCCGGGCGCGCGACGCCGGCAAGACGATCAAGGCGCTGGAGACGATGGAGGATCAGTTCGCGGCCCTGGCGCGGCTCGACGGCGCGGCCGAGGACGCGTTTTTCGAAGCTTCGCTGCAGCAAATTCTGGAACAGCCGAACCTGCTGGCCGACACCGTCGACGCTTGGCGCGTCGGCGACGTCGCGACGATGGACGTGCTGATCGCCGGCGCCTTGAAGCGCAGCCCGGACGCCTACGCGGCGCTGATCACCGAGCGCAACGCCAACTGGGCGGAGATCCTGAAACGCGACCTCGCCGGCTCCGGCGAAATCCTGGTCGTCGTCGGGGCCGGACATCTTCTCGACGCGGACGGCGTCCAGGCGCTGCTGGCCGAGGCCGGTTACGCGGTCGCGCGGGAATAGCGGCGCGCGCCGCGTCGGAAGCCGCCGCGCCTACTCGGCCGGCTCGGTCACCAGCTGACGACGCACCAGCTTGTCGTAGTCCTCGACCAGCGCCCGGGTGACGTCGCCGGGCGTGAACTCGATCCCCTTGATCTCGCGCACCGGCGTGACTTCGGCGGCGGTGCCGACGACGAAGCACTCGGTGAAGTCCTTCATCTCCTCCGGCATGATGTCGCGCTGACGCACCTTGATTTTGCGGCGCGCGGCGAGGTCGAGCACCGTGGCGCGGGTGATGCCGTCGAGCAGAATGTCGTTGGTCGGCGTGTGCAGTTCGCCGTCCTTGACGAAGAAGATGTGCGCGCCGGTGAGTTCGGCGACGCGGCCCTTGTAGTCGTACATCAGGGCGTCGGCGTAGCCTTGCGCTTCGGCGGCGTGCTTGGACAAGGTGCAGATCATGTACAGCCCCGCCGCCTTGGCCTTGACCGGCGCGGAATCCGGCTGCGGCCGCTTCCAATCCGAGATCGTGATCCGGATGCCCTTCATCTTGTCGGCGAAGTAGTCGCCCCACTCCCAGATCGCGATGGCGACGTTGATGCCGGCCTTTTTCGCCGCGACGCCCATCTGGCCCGAGCCGCGCCAGGCGACGGCGCGGACGTAGGCGTTGTCGAGACCCATGCGCTTGAGGGTCTCATGCTTGGCCGCTTCGATTTCGTCGACCGTGTAGGGCAGCTCGAAGCCGAGCATCTCGGCCGAGCGCTGCAGACGTTCGGAGTGTTCGCGGCTTTTGAAGATCGCCCCGTCGTAAGCGCGTTCACCTTCGAAGACGCAGGACCCATAGTGCAGCCCGTGCGTGAGCACATGGATGTTGGCGTCGGCCCAGTCGACGAACTCGCCGTTCATCCAGATCACGCCTTGGCGTTTGTCGTAGGGAATGATTTCGCCCATGTCGGCCTCTTTTTGGAAAACGTTTCCTCAACACGGCCGCCTTTTCGGCGGCGTCTTCGCGCACTTGTGCGATTTCACGCACCCATCCATTCTCCGCGCCGGGCCGGGAGTGTCAACATGACAGACCCCCAATCCTCGCGCGACGCCCACCTCCTGGTGGTCGACGACGACGATCCGATTCGCTCGCTGTTGAAGCGATTCCTGTCCGAGCGCGGCTACCGGGTGACGACGGCGCGCGACGCCGGCCAGGCGCGGACGCTGCTCGACACCCTCGACTTCGACCTGTTGATCCTCGACGTGATGATGCCGGGCGAGGACGGATTCTCGCTCACCCAGGCGGTGCGCACGGAGAGCCAGGTGCCGATCCTTCTGCTCACCGCCCGCGACCTGCCGGAGGACCGCATCGAAGGCCTGCGCCGCGGCGCCGACGACTATCTGCCGAAACCGTTCGAGCCGGAGGAGCTGCTGTTGCGCATCGACGCGATCCTGCGCCGGGCGCGGCCGGTCCTGCCGGAGGGCGAGGTCGCCTTCGGCGCCTGCCGCTTCGACCTGCGGCGCCAGGAGCTGACCCGCGACGGCGAGGCGGTGCGCCTGACGTCGGCAGAAGCGGCGCTGCTCGCCGCCCTGTCGGCGCGTCCCGGCGAGGTCCTCACCCGCACCGAACTCGCCAAGCGCACCTCGGCCGGCCAGGAGCGCACCATCGACGTCCAGGTCACGCGGCTGCGGCGCAAGATCGAAGCCGACCCGCGCGACCCGGTGTTTCTCCAGACCGTCCGCGGCGCCGGCTACAAGCTGGTCGCCGACCCGGCGCCGCCGGCGGGCGCGTCGTGACCCCGATGCTCCGCCTCAAGGACTATCTGCCGAAGAGTCTGTTCGGGCGCTCGCTGCTGATCATCGTCTTGCCGATCGCCTTGATGCAGGTCGCCGTCGCCTGGGCGTTCTTCGACGCCCACTGGGAGACGGTCACCAGCCGCCTGTCGGAGACCGTCGCCGGCGACATCGCGGTGATCGTCGAGACCTACCGCGCCGACGCCACGCCGGAGGAGCGCGAGGCGCTGCGGCGGCTCGAAGACACGCTCGGGATCTCCGCCGTGCTCGAACCGCAGGCGAAGCTGCCGACGACGATCCGCTCGTCGTTCTTCCGCGTCCTCGACCGCACCATCCGCCGCGCGCTGTCGGAAAAACTCGACGCCCCATTCTGGTTCGACACCACCCGCTACCCCGCCTACGTCGACGTGCGGGTGCAGGTCGACGGCGGGGTGCTGCGCCTGATCGTGCCGCGCGACCGGGTGTTCGCGACCACCGGCCACATCTTCATCCTCTGGATCGTCGGCGCGACGACGTTGCTGACCGCGGTGTCGGTCATCTACATCCGCAACCAGGCGCGCCCGATCGAGCGCCTCGCCGCGGCCGCCGACGCCTTCGGGCGCGGCGCCGACGCGCCGGACTTCAAGCCCTCGGGGGCCTCGGAGGTGCGCCAGGCGGCGCAGGCGTTCTTGAAGATGCGCGACCGCATCGCCCGCCACATCGAGCAGCGCACCACCATCCTCGCCGGCGTCAGCCACGACCTGCGCACCCCGATCACCCGCCTGCGCCTGCACCTGGCGATGCTGCCGGAGAGCGCCGACGTCGACGCCATGCGCCGCGACCTCGCCGACATGGAGGCGATCCTCGAGGAGTACCTCGCCTTCGCCCGCGGCATGGCCGGCGAGGACCCGGAGCCGGTCGACCTCGGCGAGCTCGCCCGCGACGCGGTGCGCGACGCCGGCCACGCGCGCGACCCCGCCGCCGCCGACAGCGGCGATCCCGGCGACGGCGCCGGCGACGCCGGCGTCCGCATCGAAATCGAGACTGGCGGCGACCTCGTCGCCCTGGTGCGCGCCGCGGCGATGAAGCGCGCGCTCACCAACCTGATCGCCAACGCCGCCGCCCACGGCGCCCACGTCGCCGTCGCCGCCCGCCGCCTCGACGACGCCATCGTCATCGACATCGACGACGACGGCCCCGGCATTCCCGAGGACCTGCGCGAGGAGGCCTTCAAGCCCTTCAACCGCATCGACCCGGCAAGGAACCGGAACACGAACGGCGTCGGCCTGGGGCTGGCGATTGCGCGCGACGTGGCGCGCGGGCATGGGGGAGAGATAAGACTGAGCGAAAGCCCGCTCGGCGGGCTGCGCGCGACGGTGCGGGTGCCGGTTTAGGGGGGGGCCTTCAAGGCGCCCGTCATCCCCGGTCGTCACTCGGGCACCCAGGGCACGGATCGGGCCGTCCTTGGACGATTGCATTTTCATCGGAAGCGATGGGTGGGGTCTTGGAAACCGACCGGTTGAATTTCATCCCTCCGGCATCCCGGATGCTGCGCAGCACGACGTGATGCGCTGCTGATCCGGGACCGGGCGGAGTTGGGAGATTGGCGCGGCGCCAATCGCGACCATCGCCAGGTCCCGGGTCTGCGCCGCATCATTGCATGCTGCGGCGCGCCCGGGTTGTGGGGTTGTGTTCAAACCCGGTCTGTTTCCATTAACCAACCCACTTCCGACGGACAAGATGCAACCGTGGCGGGGCGCCTTTCCACGCGCTCCGGATCCCAGGAATCAGGCCTGGGGATGACGGACTCGGGGTGAGACCGACGGAGGCTTCTCGCTTCCTACCCTCGCGTCATGACCCGCGCCGCGGCGCGGGCCGCCTTCAGGATCGTGTCGCGGGCGCGGGGATCGTCCAGGCTGCGGGCCAAAGACACCGCGCCGACCAGAAGCGACATCAGCGCGCCGGCCCTGGCGGCGTCGCCGCCGAGCGCCCGCGCCAGCAGCTTCCGCGTCGCGGCGGCGCCGCGGGCGTAGGCGGCGGCGGTCTCGCCGTCGCCGCGGCGCGCCTCCGAACTCAACGCCGCCAGCGGACACCCGGCGCCGGGCCGGTCGACATGCCCCGCCGACAGGTAGCGCTTCACATGCCGCGTCGCGGCGGCGTCGCGGCCGGCGTCGAGGTCGGCGCGCAACGGCGCCAAGACGTCCTCCATCGCCGCGTCGATCGCGGCGGCGGCCAAGCCGTCCTTGGAGTCGAAGTGCCGGTAGAAGCCGCCGTGCGTAAGGCCGGCCGCCGTCATGACGTCGGCGACCGATGTCGCCTCGATCCCGCGTTCTCGGAACCGCCGCGCCGCCGCGGCGACGATCGCGGCCCGGCTCGCGGCTTTTGCGGCTTGGGATGCGCGCGCCATGAACTCCTCGAGACGTTGCCGGCGTCTTGACACATAAGATGACGAGCATCATCTATCAATAAGATGTTGATCATCATCTAAATGGAGACGTCGGATGACCACCCTGATTCAACCCCGCGCCGGAACCAAAGCCGCTCTCGCTTTCGCCGCGTTCTGGTTCGCCGGCGCCGTGGCGCTCGGCGCGGCCGGAGTCTTCGAGACCCGAATCGACGAACCGCCGCTGGCGCTGATCGGCGCCGTGCTCGCGCCGACCGCGCTGTTCGCCGTGGCGTTCGCGGTCGCGCCGTCGGTGAGGGCGTGGACGCGGTCGCTCGACCTGGCGCTGCTGACGCTGCCGCACGCGTGGCGCACCGTCGGCTTCGTGTTTCTCGTGATGTGGTTCGTGGGAGTCCTGCCCGGCGCGTTCGCCGCCCCCGCCGGTTTCGGCGACCTCGCGATCGCCGTCGCCGCGCCGTTCGTCGCCGCCGCGCTGATTTTGAAATGGAGCGGCGCGATCCGCGCCGCGGCGTGGCTGCACGTGTTGGGCGTCGCCGATTTCGCGATCGCCGTCGCCGCCGGCGTCTCGGGCGTCGGCGGCGCAAAGGACACGCTTGCGCTCACCGACCCGATGACCGCGTTTCCGCTCGTGCTGATTCCGGCCGCCGCGGTCCCCCTGCTGCTGGCCACGCACGTCATGGCGCTGGTCCGGATCGGCTGCGGTCGCGCATCCGAAAAGCGCGGCGCCGCGGCGGTCCGGGCGGGCGCGTGACCGGCCCTACCCCCGCGCCAGCTCCCGCGCGCGCCAGATCGCGGCGCCGATGGCTTGCTCCATGAGGTCGTAGAGGCCGTCGGAGCCGCGCAGGACGCCGAGCGCCGCTTCGGTGGTGCCGCCGGGAGAGGTGACCATTTCGCGCAGCGATTCCGGCGTCGCGCCCTTGGCGTCCATCATCGCCCCGGCGCCGGCGACGGTGGCTTGCGCGAAGGTCCGGGCGACGTCGGGCGGCAGGCCCTCGTTGATCGCCGCCTTGGCCATCGCCTCGGCGAGCAGGAAGGCGTAGGCGGGGCCGGAGCCGGAGAGCGCGGTGATCACGTCGAGCAGTTTCTCGTCCTTCAGCTCCTCGACGATGCCGCCGGCCTTGAGCAGCGCCAGGGCGCGCTCGCGCTGGCCCTCCGTGACTTCCGGGTGCGGCACGAACGCGGTCGCGCCCTTGCCGAGCGCCGCCGGCGTGTTCGGCATGGCGCGCACGACCCAGGCCTTGGGGAACAGGGTCTTGAGTTTTTCGAGGCTGACGCCGGCGACGATCGAGATCAGCAAGGTGCCGGCCGGCAGACACGGCGCGACTTCCTCCGCGATCTTGTCGGTGAGCTGCGGTTTCACCGCCAGCACGATCGAATCGAGACTGAAGAACAGGTCCTTCGACGGCTTGGTCGCGGTCGCGCAGCCGAGGTTGGCGGCGTCGTCGCGGGCCCCGTGGGCGGGGTCGACGACAAGGATCTCGCGCGGCTTCAGCGCGGCGTAGTTCTTGGCCCAGGCCTGCAGAAGGGCGCCGCCCATCCGTCCCGCGCCGATCAGCGCAAGGCGTGGGGCGACGTCGTTCATGCCTCCCCGGCCGTCTCGAACATGGCCGCGGCGACGGCGTCGGTCGGGTCCTTGCCGGCCCAGACGAGGAAATTGTACGCCGGATAGAACCGCTCGCCCGCCTCGACGGCGGCGGCGATCAGGGCCGCGACCTGGGCCGGATCCGGCCGGCCGCCGGCCGGCAGGGCGATGGCGTTGCGGTAGACGATCGCGCCGTCGTCGGACCAGACGTCGAAATGGCCGAGCCACAGGCGTTCGTTCAGCAGCGCGATGAGCTCGCACAACGCCGGGCGGCGCTTGTCCGGCACCCGGGCGTCGAGCCCGAGGCAAATGTGCAGGGTTTCGATTCCCTCCGACCAGGCGAACCAGATCTGATGGTCCTGCCAGCCGCCGGGGACGGTGAAGTGAACCTCGCCGTCGCCGTGGCGCTCGTAGGCGTATTGTTCCGCCATGACCACGTGTTCGACGATGTCGAGCGGCTCGGTGACGGGGTCGTCCTGGTAATGGCTGAGCATGGGCCCTCGCTGCGGTCCGGGCGGGAATCGGTCGCGCGACGCTAGGCGCGTTCGCGCGGCTCGAACAACGCTCAGGAGCCTCGGATTCGGATTAACGACTCCCTAATCCACAAAAGCCGGCGGGCCGCCGCGGGCCTCTCGAAAGTTTAGAAGCCTTCTAGTCTGGTTGACCCGAGTCGCCGCGCTTGCTAGCTGCATCGCGCGCGCGCCGGCCGCCGCGCCGGCGCGCCTTCGGCCCCACCAGGAGACCTTCCATGTCGCTTTCCGGATCCAAGACTTTCGACAATCTCAAAGAAGCCTTCGCCGGCGAATCGATGGCCAACCGCCGCTACCTGTACTTCGCGCAAAAGGCCGACATCGAGGGTCACAACGACGTCGCCGCGGTGTTCCGCTCGACCGCCGAAGGCGAGACCGGCCACGCCCACGGCCACCTCGAGTTTCTCGAACAGGTCGGCGACCCGGCGACCGGCAAGCCGATCGGCCCGACGAAGCTCAACCTCGCCGCCGCCGTCGCCGGCGAAACCCATGAGTACACCGACATGTACCCGGGCATGGCGCGCACCGCCCGCGAGGAAGGCTTCGACGAAATCGCTGACTGGTTCGAGACTCTGGCGAAAGCCGAACGCAGCCACGCCGGCAAGTTCCAGAAGACGCTCGACGAACTGGAAAAGGCCGACGCGTAGGTCCGACACGCTTGTTGTCGCCGCGCCCGGCCCTGCGCCGGGCGTTCGTGCGCCGGCCGCAACGCCCTGACCGACGGACGGCGCCCCGAGCTCACCCTTGGGGCGCCGGTCGGAGGGGGCGCGCAGAGGAAACCCGTCATGGCCAAGGAAGGCAGCCTCGGGGCGCCGACACGCCACGCCCTCGCCTGGCGCGACGCCGCGTTCTACGACATGGACGCGATCGACGCCGAGCTGACCCGCGTCTTCGACATCTGCCACGGCTGCCGGCGCTGCTTCAATCTGTGCGACGCCTTCCCGAAGCTGTTCGACATGATCGACGAGTCCGACACCTTGGAGGTCGACGGGCTCGACCCGAAAACCGACTACAAGCCGGTCGTCGACGCCTGCACGCTCTGCGACATGTGCTTCATGACAAAGTGCCCCTACGTGCCGCCGCACGAATTCGATCTCGATTTTCCGCACCTGATGTTGCGCCATCGCGCCGCCGAGCACCGTCAGGGCGCGACGCCGCGAGCGACGACGGAGCTCGCCAAGACCGACCGCAACGGCCGCGTCGCCAAGCCGATCGCGCCGCTCGCCAACCTGATGTCGGCCACGAGCAACGTCGCCGCGCGCGCGGTGATGGAGATGACCCTCGGCGTCGCCAGGGACGCCGAGCTGCCGCGCTACCACGGCGTCACCCTGATCAACCGCGCCGAACAGCGCGATCCGGCGCGCGACGCGGACGGCCCGGCGAAGGACCGCAAGGCCGTCGTCTACGCGACCTGCTTCGCCAACTACAATCAGCCGCGCACCGGCGAGGCGGCCCTGGCCGTGCTCGACAAGCTCGGCGTCGAGACCACGACCTTGCACCCGGCCTGCTGCGGCATGCCGCAGCTTGAGCACGGCGACATCGCCGCGGTGGCGGCGCGCGCCGAGCAGGTCGCCGCCGTCTTCGAGCCCTACGTCGACGCGGGCCATGAGGTGGTCGCCCTGACGGCGAGCTGCGGCCTGATGCTGAAATGCGAGTGGCCCTTGATCGTTCCCGAGAACGCGGCGGTGAAAAAACTCGCCGCGGCGACCCGCGACATCAACCAGTACGTCGTCGAACTCGCCAAGACGCACGAGCTGCCGGACGGCCTGTCGCCGGTCGCCGGCGGGCTCGCCGTGCACATGGCGTGTCACGCCCGGGCGCAGAACATGGGCCCCAAGGCGGCCGAGATGCTGCGCCTGATTCCAGACACCGAGGTCGCGGTGATCGAGCGCTGCTCGGGACACGGCGGCACGTTCGGGGTGATGACGGCGACGCGCGAGATGGCGGTCAAGGTCGCCAAGCCGGCGGTGCGCGCGTTCAAGAAGACGGGCGCCGAACAGCTTTGCTCGGACTGTCCGCTGGCCTGCAAGCACCTCGCCCAGGAGATCGAAAACGCCGGCGAACCGCGCCCGGCCTCGAAACACCCGATCGAAATCTTCGCCGAAGCCTACGGGCTGATGAGCTGACGCCAAGGAGACGCCGATGCCGGTCGCCGACCGAAAGATCACCGCCGCCGACATTGTCGCCGCCGACGCGTTCGCCGCCGAGCGCAAGGCGCGCCGCGCCGCGCTGATCCCGACCAAGAAGCTGCGCCGCGTCGAGGTCGGCCCGTCGGCGACGTTTTCGTTCGAGAACTTCGACACCCTGCTGTTGCAGGTGCAGGGGATGCTTCACATCGAGAAAGGCGGCGACGCTCAGCTCGCCGACGAACTGGCGGCCTACAATCCGCTGATCCCGCAGGGCGCCGACTTGGTCGCGACGGTGATGTTCGAGATCGACGACCCGGTGCGGCGCCTGGCGCTGTTGCGCAAGCTCGGCGGAATCGAAACGCAGATGTTCGTCGACGTCGACGGCGAGAAAATTCGCGGCGCGCCCACCGACGACATCGAACGCACCGCCGAAGACGACAAGACCTCCTCGGTGCACTTCATGCGGTTTGCGATCTCTGACGCGCATCGGGCGAAGTTTCGCGATCCCAAGGCGCAGATCGCCGTCGGGTTCGACCACGAGCACTACGCCCACATGGCGGCGCTGTCGCCGGCGACGCGGGCGGAGCTGGCGAAGGATTTCGCCTAGGTCGGCTTTTTTCGCGCGGTCTTCTTGGCGGCCGGCTTGCGGACCGCGGCCGGCTTGCGGGCGGTCTCGGCCTTGCGGTCGGCGAGCTTCGATTCCAACGCCGCGATCTTGGCTTCCGCGGCTTCGGCGCGGCCGATCGCTTCTTGGGCGAGCGCTTTCATGGCCTCGAACTCGTCGCGGCCGACGAGGTCCATGTCGGCGATGAATTTTTCCGCCTGAGCGCGAAACACCGCCTGCATCTCGTCGCCCACCCCCTGGGCCGCGCCCATGGCGTGAGTCATCAGTTGCGCGAACTCGTCGAGAAACGGACTTTTGGTCTGCATGGCGGCGGCCGAAAGTTGCTGCGAACGTCGGCCCTCTATGCACCGCCGCGCCCCGTTTGGGCAACGCGGCGGTGCAGGACGAGCCCTAGAAGCGGAAGGTGTCGCCGACCCTCACGACGGCTCCGGTCTGGTGCGAACGGAAGCGCTCGAAGTCGGTCGTCGCGGCGTGCGACAGCGACAGGAAGATCTCCGTCTCCGGCCGCAACTCGCAGATCAATCGGTCGACCACGCCGGACGGCGGCGCGCCGGCAGGTCGGGCGCCGCCCACTGTCCTTCGTTTTCGATCCGCGTTATGCACCGCCCAAGCACGGCACGACCAACGCGGCGAGGGAGTCGACGGGCGTCATGAACGACATAGGCTGCAGCCCGATTCCTTGGCTCGACCCGGTGATTTTCGACTTGCCGGGGCCGATCGACCTGCGCTGGTACGCCCTCGCCTACATCGCCGGCCTGGTCCTCGGCTGGCGCTACTTCGTCCACCTCGCCGGCCGCCCGAGCCTGTGGACCGCGAAGCCGAACCCGGCGGCCAAAGACGCGCCGATGACCAAGGCCGACGTCGATGAGTTTCTGTTTTTCGGCGCCCTCGGCGTGATCCTCGGCGGCCGGCTCGGCTACGTCTTGTTCTACAAGCCGGAATGGATTTGGACCAACCCGGTGGAGATTCTCCTCACCTGGAACGGCGGCATGTCGTTCCACGGCGGCTTGCTCGGCGTGACGATCGCCTTGCTGTGGGCGTCGCGGGTGCGCAAGACGCCGTTCCTGCGAGTCATCGACGGCGCCGCGGCGGTGACGCCGATCGGCCTGTTCTTCGGCCGCTTGGCCAACTTCATCAACGGCGAACTTTACGGCCGGCCGTGGGACGGCCCGTGGGCGATGCGCTTTCCTTGCGACCGACTCGCCAACCCGAACGTCGGCATCGAGGGGCCCCTGCGGCATCCGAGCCAGCTTTATGAAGCCGCGCTCGAAGGGCTGGTGCTGTTCGTCGTCTTGTTGGTGGCGACGCGGCGCTTCGGAGCGCTGCGCCGACCGGGCATGACGACAGGGCTGTTCCTGATCGGCTACGGCGTCTTCCGCTCGTTCGTGGAGAATTTCCGCGAACCCGATGTCGGCCTCGAGAACCTGCCTTTCGGCCTGACCATGGGCATGATCTTATCGACGCCGATGTGGCTCGCCGGCGCCTTCCTGGTGTGGCGCGCTCTGTCGAAGACCCCGATCGGAACCGCGAAGGCGGCGTGAGCGAGGCCGCCGCCCCCGCGCGCGATCTGAAGCACCGGCTGCGCGCGCTGATCGCGGAACAAGGTCCGCTGTCGGTCGCCGCCTACATGACCGCGGCGCTGCACGACCCGCGGGCCGGCTACTACGCCACCAAGGACCCGATCGGCGCCGGCGGCGACTTCATCACCGCGCCCGAGATTTCGCAGATGTTCGGCGAGCTCGTCGGCCTGTGGTGCGTGCAAGCCTGGGCCGACATGGGCGAACCGGAGGCGTTCCAGCTGGTCGAACTCGGCCCCGGCCGCGGCACGCTGATGGCCGACACGGCGCGCGCCGCAAGGCTGAAGCCGGCCAGCCTCGGCGCGGCGCGCGTGCATCTGATCGAGGCCAGCCCGGCGTTGCAGGCGGTGCAGGCGCGGGTGCTCGGCGCGACGCCGGCGCGGATCGGCTGGGCCGACCGGCTCGAGGCGGTCCCCGACGGCCCCGCGGTCGTCCTCGGCAACGAGTTCCTCGACTGCTTGCCGGTGCGCCAGTTCGTGAAGCGCGACGGAACCTGGCGCGAGCGCAGGGTCGGGCTCGACCCCGACGACCCCGATCGCCTGGCGTTCGTGCTGGACGGGGGCGGCCTTCCCCGGTCCCGTGAGCCGGCTTCCGGCGCCCCCCTTGAGGGGCAAGAGAGGCCCGCTTCATCGGCGGGAGTTCCGCTTTCGGCGCGCGACATCGCCCTCATCCCCGAGAGCCTGCGCGGCGCGCCGGACGGATCGCTGGTCGAAGTCCGGCCCGGCGTCGCGTCTTTGATGGAGGCCCTCGCCGGGCGCTTCACCGTCCATCCCGGCCGCGCCCTGTTCATCGACTACGGCCCGGCCGACAGCGAGATCGGCGACACGCTGCAGGCGGTGATGGCGCACGCGAAGGTCGATCCGCTCGCGCGCCCGGGCGAGGCCGACATCACCGCGCGCGTCGACTTCGCCGACCTGAAGCGCGCCGCGGAGGCGCGCGGGCTCGACGTCGCCGGCCCGGTCGGCCAGGGCGACTGGCTCAGCGCCCTCGGCCTCGAGCACCGCGCCGCCGCCCTGATGCAGGCGCGCCCCGACAAGCGCGCCGAAATCGCCCGCC